>CAZYFO010000013.1:0-33205 GCA_964646955.1 uncultured Bacteroidaceae bacterium
TAATTATTAAATTATTTATGATATGAAAGCTACCTTATTATTTGCAGTTCTTAAAAGCCGACTTGTGGAGAGATTCTCTTTGCACTTGGATGCCGCTTCACAAGAAGAAGTGACTGTTAATGTTCAAAAGGGCATTAATATGCGTGGCATTAATCTCTGGGTCTTGATTTTTGCCATATTCATTGCATCGCTGGGATTGAATACCAATTCTACAGCAGTAATCATTGGTGCTATGTTGATTTCTCCTTTAATGGGACCTATTATTGGAATGGGATTCTCTTTTGGAGTTAATGATTTCAATCTTCTTAAGACTTCATTCCGTAACTTCTTGATAATGGTCGCTGTAAGCTTAATAACATCGACACTTTTCTTTTTACTGCCGCTAATAAGTTTTGACAAGAGTGAGTTGTTGGCCAGGACATCGCCAACAACATATGATCTGTTAATTGCATTGTTTGGTGGTTTAGCCGGAATGGTGGCGCTAACTAGAAAGGAACGTACAGGCATAGTGATTGCAGGTGTAGCAATTGCTACAGCTCTTATGCCACCTCTCTGTACTGTTGGATATGGCATTGCTACCATGCAAGTGAAATATATTGCAGGGGCATTCTATCTGTTTTTAATGAATTCAGTGTTTATAGCTTTGGCTAGTTATATTGTTACCTTGTTTCTTAATTATGAAAAAGTCGTATTATTGGACAAAATAAAAGAGAAGAGATGGCGTAAATGGATGATTGTATTGATAATTGTGGTGACAACTCCTAGCGTACTTATAGCCATTAATATATTTCAGCGTTCCTCTTTTATCAGCAATGGCGAGAATTTTGTAAATAATGCTTTTCGGTTTGAAAATACAATAGTAATAGAAAAAAGCGTACAATACAAGAATCGTCGTACTCCGGCAGTGATTGAAGTACGTCTATTAGGTGAAACGCTAAGTGAGAATGTGATTGATAATTTGGAGAAACAGATGCAATCGGCTCCGTATTATCTGAAAAATGCTAATCTTGTGGTGCGTCAAACATCAAATGATGAGGATGTTGATTTGTCATTGCTACAGATGAGTTATGCTGATATTATCAAAGAGAAGGATAGGCAGATTAATGGATTGAAGGGAGAACTTGCGTCAATTAAAACAATTGACACATTGGCTGTCTCTGATATTTCAAGAGAGTTAGGTGTATTTGTACCTGATATCCACAGTATATCATTGTCAAAACATGTCAGTTTTGACAGATTTGGGACACCGGTAGACACATCTTATTTATGTATTTTGAATATTTTGCCCAATCAAAAACCAGACACAACTATGATTCGCAAATGGCTTGGCGCCCGCACAAAATCAAACAAAATCAATTTGATTGTTTCGCACTAACCATTGTATGCGGATTATATCTCAGATTTATATCAAAATATAAAAGTTGGTATTTGTCTTTCATAATTTGTTTTTCATGCTTTTGCTGTTACTAAGGTAAATATCATATAATAATCAAAATGAGACAAAAAAAGAGAACGCCCGAAAGCATTCTCTTTTTTGATATTGGAGTAAGTGGCAATTATTTTACCAAATCCATTCCTAAGCGTATAGCCTGTTCGTTTAGCGGCAGGTATTTCAAGTTACGTTCAGATACCGAATGTTTGATACCTTCCATTATGTATTCGACCTTAAGTATAGGACGAATCTTCAAGAAGGCACCAAGCAAGAACATATTTGCCACTTTGGTCGCATTGATCTTTGCTGCTTCTTCAATGGCCTTGACAGGGTAGATTGTTATGTCGGTACGTGTCGGTACGCGTGTGATAGTACTTGGAGTATATATCAGAACGCCACCCGGCTTAACCATAGACTCAAATTTATCCATCGATTGTTGGTTGAGGATTATGGCGGTACTGAACTTTTGCAGAATAGGTGAACTGATTCTGCTGTCGCTTACTATTACGGTAACGTTTGCTGTACCGCCGCGTATTTCAGGACCGTAAGACGGCATCCAAGATACCTCAAGACCTTGCATCAAACCGGAGTAGGCGATTATCTTACCCATTGACAGGACTCCCTGTCCTCCGAAACCTGCTATTATGATTTCTTCTGTCATCTCTTCAAAATTTTATCTGGGAAGATTCATATCCATAACAATCTTTCCGTCGACTTTCATATCTCCTAACGGATATTTCTTGAACATATTCTCAACCATCCAGTCGTTAGCGGCCTTTGGATTGAGTCCCCAACCTGAGTTACAATTGGATACTACCTCAACAATTGATGTACCCTTCTTGTCACGCTGATTTTCAAAAGCCTGACGTAAGGCTTTCTTCAGTTTTCTTACGTTAGCCGGAGTATGAACGGCTTGACGTGTCACGTAATGTACACCATTTAACTGTGACAACAGAGGTGTGATATTTAGAGGATATCCCATCGTCTTTACGTCACGGCCTCGCGGACAAGTGGTGGTCTTCATTCCTTCCAATGTTGTTGGAGCCATTTGACCTCCGGTCATTCCATAAATACCGTTGTTAATAAATACAATGACAATGTTTTCTCCACGATTACAAGCATGCATTGTTTCTCCTGTTCCGATGGCTGCCAAGTCACCGTCACCTTGATAAGTGAATACATATTTGTCAGGCTGAATACGTTTGATACCTGTAGCAACTGCACACGCACGTCCGTGAGCTGCCTCTACAACATCAAACTTATAAAAGTCATACAAGAATACGGAACAGCCAACAGGTGAGATACCTATTACATCGTGTTCAATCCCCATCTCTTCGATGACTTCGGCAATTGTGCGAACCACAACGCCGTGACCGCAACCCGGACAGAAGTTGAAAGTGGTGTCCGACATCAGACGGCTCTTTTTATATACCAGATTCTCTGGTTTTATTATATCTTTTGCTTCCATTTCGGTCATCCTATTTAATATTGAACTGTCTGTATATTTCATTCTCAATCTCTTCAGGTGATGGAATCATTCCTCCTAAACGGCCGAAGAATCCGACAGGCTTTCTTCCTTCAACCGCAAGACGTATGTCTTCTACCATCTGTCCGGCATTGAGTTCTACTGAGATAAGACCTTTGACACGTTTTTCAGATGCCAATGATGCAATCTCCTTCATTGGGAATGGATAAAGAGAGATAGGACGGAACAGGCCGATCTTATGACCCTTGGCACGTGCTAGCTCTAAGCTTTTTTGTGCAATACGAGCAATGATACCGAATGCTACGATGATATATTCTGCATCTTCGCACATTATTGTCTCATAACGTACTTCATTAGCTTCCATCTCTCTATACTTAGCCTGAAGACGCTGGTTGACCAGCTCATGCTGTTGGGGAAGCAGATTCAGTGATGTGATAAACCTGCGTTCTTTGCCTTCCGGAGTGCCGTTGGTAGCCCAGTCAGGATATTCGGTCATGCGAGGACGCGGTTCCGGCAGAGATATCTTTTCCATCATCTGTCCAAGCGCTCCATCAGATAGTATCATTACTGGGTTACGATATTTGAATGCCAAATCAAAGCCTTCAGCGATGAAATCGGCCATCTCCTGTACAGAAGAAGGGGCGAGCGTCAGAAGTTTGTAGTCACCGTGTCCACCTCCCTTGACGGTCTGAAAATAGTCTGCCTGGCTGGGCTGGATAGTCCCAAGACCGGGTCCACCACGTGATACGTTAATTAACAGACAAGGCAGTTCTGCTCCTGCAATGTAAGAGATTCCTTCACTCATAAGACTTACACCGGGGCTAGAGGATGATGTCAGAACTCTGTGTCCGGTTGCTGCCGCTCCGTATACCATATTAATAGCTGATACTTCACTTTCAGCTTGTAATACAACCATTCCGGTACGTTCATAGGCATCGACTTCCATCAGATACTCCATGACTTCAGTTTGTGGAGTTATAGGATAGCCGTAGAAGGCATCGGCTCCAGCACGTATTGCGGCTTCGGCGATGGCTTCATTGCCCTTCATTAATTTTACTTCTTTTTTCATAGTTATTCCTCTACTTTTACACGATAAACGGATATAACTCCGTCAGGGCAGATAATTGCGCAGTTTGTACAGCCAGTACAAGCTTCTGGGTTAACCATATATGAGTAATGGTATCCTTTGCTGTTTACGGCTGACGACATTCCTATCACTTGCTGTGCACAAGTATAAACACAAAGCTCACAGCCTTTGCAGCGTTCGTTGTCAACTGCGATTGCACCTTTGATTTTTGCCATTGTCGATCAGTTTTTGTTTGGTATAATGATAGTCAGTTAACGTGGAGACAGTGACGTGCCCGCCAAAGCAGTCTCAGTCAAGTTGACATCAAATATTAATGTAGAATATGATGGTATAGAACTTACTTTTCTCCCTACGTAACCAAGCCCATAAGGTATGGTTATCTCCCAGATATCACCGACCTTCATGTATTGAACAGCTGAAATCATTCCATCTACAAGACCCGATAGTTTGAATGATGCGGGAACGTTGATTAAAGTATTCAATGTATCGGTTTTATAAGATTGATCGAAAATAAACCCTTTTGGATAATTTTCGGAAGGAATGAGATGTGCACGATAGTTCATACGAATACTATCAGAGTAGTTCGGAGTCTCAGTCCCGGTACCTTTTTTTATTATTTTGCAATAAACATATTTATCGGCGTCCCATTGAAGATTGCCATCCAGTTTGTACGAAAGGATTCTGAACATCTGTCCTTCAGTGGCAGTCTCGGGTGTAATGTTATTGTCTACAGATTCTGACAAAGTATTAATATAACTGTCATTTCTAGTCTGCCAATTATCGAATTCACCCGATTCTTCGGTCTCTGAACAACCTGTTAATACGACCGGTGCGGTCATTAATACAAACAGGATACTGAACAGTGTGCTAAGTAATCTTTTCATATTCTGTATATTAAAGAGTCTTCAAGACGCTTGTGATAGAAACTTTATCAGCCAATATAGAATTCAAGTCAGCTATAGCTACGCGTTCCTGCTTCATAGTGTCGCGGTCGCGCATAGTAACGGTACCGTCTTCGAGTGACTGGTGATCAACGGTGATGCAGTATGGAGTACCAATTGCATCCTGACGGCGATAACGCTTACCGATGGAGTCTTTCTCGTCATACTGACAATTGAAGTGGAATTTCAAATCGTTCTGAATGGAGTGAGCGAGCTCAGGCAGTCCGTCTTTCTTAATAAGAGGTAATATCGCAAGCTTTATAGGAGCAAGTGCTGCAGGTAGATGCAGTACTGTGCGACTTTCTCCACCTTCCAATTGTTGTTCCTCAAACGAAGCACACATTATGCTAAGGAACATACGGTCCACACCGATAGATGTCTCGATAACAAACGGAGTATAGCTCTCGTTGGTCTCAGGATCAAAGTATTTTATGCTCTTTCCGCTATATTTCTCATGTTGTGACAAGTCGAAATTGGTGCGTGAGTGAATACCCTCAACCTCTTTGAATCCGAAAGGCATCTGGAATTCAATATCGGTAGCGGCATTGGCGTAATGTGCCAGTTTATCATGATCGTGGAAACGATATTTGTCAGCTCCGAAGCCGAATGCCTGGTGCCACTTCATACGTGTACCTTTCCACACCTTGAACCAGTCCAACTCAGTACCCGGTTTGATGAAGAACTGCATTTCCATCTGTTCAAACTCCCTCATGCGGAATATGAACTGACGGGCTACAATCTCATTACGGAAAGCCTTGCCTATCTGTGCAATACCGAAAGGTATCTTCATACGGCCGGTCTTCTGTACATTCAGATAGTTTACGAATATTCCTTGAGCCGTTTCCGGGCGAAGATAGATTTTCATAGATCCATCAGAAGTGGAGCCCATCTCAGTGCTGAACATCAGGTTGAATTGACGAACATCGGTCCAGTTACGAGTACCTGAAATAGGACATACTATCTCTTCATCAATGATAATCTGTCTGAGTTCATCGAGGTCACCGGCATTCATTGCCTTTTTGAATCTCTCGTGTAAAACCTCTCTCTTATTTGTCAGTTCAATAACTCTGGCATTGGTAGAACGATACTGACCTTCGTCAAAAGAATCACCGAAGTGTTTTGCGGCTTTGGCTACCTCTTTGTCGATTTTCTCGTCATATTTTGCAATCTGATCTTCAATGAGCACATCGGCACGGTAACGTTTCTTTGAATCGCGGTTGTCGATGAGAGGATCGTTAAAAGCATCCACATGGCCTGAAGCCTTCCAGATGGTAGGATGCATGAATATTGCAGAATCCAATCCTACAATGTTGTCATGAAGCAATACCATTGATTGCCACCAATAGGTCTTGATATTGTTTTTCAATTCAACACCTAATTGGCCATAGTCATATACTGCGCCCAGACCATCATATATTTCACTTGACGGGAATACAAATCCGTACTCTTTACAGTGGGCTACTATTTTTTTGAATACATCTTCTTGTGCCATAAACGTTCTTCGTAATTTTCTGCAAAGGTACATTTTATCCTTTATATAAGGTAGTGTTTCTATCTGTTTTTGCTTCAATTAAGATAGGTGAAATAAGAAAAATTGTCAGATAACGTAACTGAGATAGGCAATATGAGATGTATTTGAAGTAAAATCGTATATTTGCATGTCTAAAAAAGATATATAATATAAAAAAATGAAGGGTGATAAGGATTTGCCTGAAGATGAAAATCAGGATGATATAATTGTTGAGGATGAGGCAATAATACAAGATGAGGCGACGGAACATTCACTGTACCGTCCAGTCAAAGATAACGATGGAACCATTAAACATCAGTTGTCTGGAATGTATCAAGGGTGGTTTCTTGATTATGCCTCATATGTCATCTTGGAGCGTGCTGTGCCCCATTTTTCAGATGGTTTGAAACCTGTTCAAAGAAGAATCCTCCATTCAATGAAAAGGTTGGATGACGGCCGTTTCAATAAGGTTGCAAACATAGTGGGCCATACTATGCAGTTTCATCCTCATGGTGATGCTTCTATTGGTGACGCCTTGGTTCAATTAGGTCAAAAAGACCTTCTGATAGAGTGTCAGGGTAATTGGGGAAATATTCTTACAGGACATAAAGCTGCCGCTCCCCGATACATAGAGGCCCGCCTTTCAAAATTTGCACTTGAAACAGTTTTTAACGCAAAGACGACCGAATGGAAGGCTTCATACGACGGTAGAAACAGAGAGCCTGTCACTTTACCCGTGAAATTTCCGCTGCTTCTCGCTCAAGGTGCAGAGGGTATCGCAGTAGGTCTGTCGTGTAAAATATTGCCTCATAATTTTAATGAGCTGTGTGATGCCTCGATAAGTTATCTTAAGGGAGAGGGATTTCATCTCTACCCCGATTTCCAGACAGGTGGTACAATTGATGTGTCTCGATATAATGACGGAGAACGCGGCGGCGCGGTTAGAATAAGGGCGAAAATCACCAAAGAGGCTGATAACAAGACTATCGTAATCAACGAGATCCCCTATGGCGAGAATGTCATGACTCTTTGTGAGTCGATAGTTAAGGCAGGTGAGAAAGGAAAAATCAAGATTCGTAAAGTAGAAAACCTCACTGCCGATAAGGTGGAGATACGTATTGCGCTTGCTCCCGGGGTCTCTTCGGATAAGACTATCGATGCGCTTTATGCCTTTACGAATTGTGAGATCAGCATATCTCCGAATTGCTGTGTGATAGACGAACAGAAGCCTCATTTCCTGACTGTAAGTGATGTGTTGCGCAAGTCTGTTGATAATACTCTTCAGCTTCTGAAATGTGAATTGGAGATAGAAAGGGCAGAATTGATGGAACAGCTTCATTTTGCTTCATTGGAAAAGATTTTCATTGAGCAGCGTATATACAAGGACGAGGAATTTGAACAGGCTCCTAGTATGGATGCGGCTTGTGAGCATATTGATTCACGCCTGACTCCATACTATCCTCTATTCGTTCGTGAGGTGACCAAAGATGATATTCTCCGCTTGATGGAAATAAAGATGGCTCGAATCCTGAAATTCAATACCGATAAAGCAGAGGAGGCCATAGCACGTACGAAGGGGGATATTGAACGTATCGATAAGGATCTGTCCAATATGGTAGGCGTTACCGTTAAGTGGTTCCGCATGCTTAAAGATAAATACG
Organism: uncultured Bacteroidaceae bacterium; assembly: GCA_964646955.1. Taxonomy (GTDB): domain Bacteria; phylum Bacteroidota; class Bacteroidia; order Bacteroidales; family Bacteroidaceae; genus Colenecus. Next base: position 8,118 of record CAZYFO010000013.1, read on the forward strand.
GTGCAGATTATCCGCGTCGTACTGAATTGAAGAGCTTCGACACTATTATAGCTACTAAGGTAATAGAGGCAAATCAGAAACTCTTCATAAACCGTGTTGACGGATTCATCGGAATGGACCTGAAGAAAGATGAATATGTTACAAATTGCAGTGAGATAGATGACATTATATTATTCTACAAAGATGGAAAATATAAGGTGGTAAAGGTAGCCGATAAACTATTTGTGGGTCAAGGTGTTATTCATCTGGATGTATTCAAGAAAAATGACCGTCGTACTATTTACAATGTTGTTTATAGAGATGGCAAAAACGGAGCCTTCTACATGAAGAGATTTGCGGCGACAGGCATAGCCAGAGATAAGGATTATGATCTAACTCAGGGTAAACCAAACTCTAAGGTAATATATTTCTCCGCAAACAATAATGGCGAAGCTGAGTCTATCAAAGTGACTTTGAAACCCAATCCGAAACTCAAGAAGCCGATATTCGACAAGGATTTCAGCACATTGAGTATAAAAGGACGCCAGTCGATGGGTAATATGTTAACACGAAATGAGATACTTCGAGTATCTTTGAAGTCGCATGGAGTCTCTACACTAGGTGGAAGAAAAGTTTGGTTCGATAGGGATATAATGCGTCTGAATTTTGACGGACATGGTGAATTTATCGGAGAATTTGAGAAAGACGATCTGATATTGGTTGTAATGGAAAACGGAGAGTATTATACAACGGAGGTGGATTCCAACTGCCATTTCGATTCGGGCATCTTAAGGATAGAGAAATATGATTCCGGAAAAATATGGAGTGCAGCACTCTTTGATGGGGCTCAGAAGGGTTCTCTTTATGTGAAAAGGTTTAATTTCGATCCGTCTTCAAAAAGAATCTGTCTATTGGGTGATAATAAAAACAGTAGGCTTTTGTTGCTCACTGATACATATTATCCTCATCTATTGGTTACCTTTGGAGGAGCCGATAGTTTCAGAGATCCGTTGGATATGGAAGTTGACGACTTTGTTGCGGTTAAGAGTGTAAAGGCACGTGGTCGCAGAGTTACCACATTTAAGGTTAATAGCGTTAAGGAACTTGAACCGACTAAGATGCCGGAAGAAACTGAAGATGAAAATCAGGATGATGTAATCCTAAGTCAGGATGATCAGATAGAAGATGTTGAAGAAAACAATAATGATGGACAGTTGCAGCTATTTTAAATTCAGAAGTCTAGCACTGTTATTTGCCTTACTTTCAGCTTTCATTACTGTGTCAGCTCAAGGTTCCGGTGTTGGTGTGTTGCCTACAGGTAACGAATACCTGCAACAAAAGTCTTTTGCCATTGGCTCAAGTGATATATTGGATACCTATCTGTCACCTAATCAGTTTTATGGTTCTACTGTCGGATTTGGCAAATGGACTGCCAGAAAGACTAAAATGGAGGCCTCTTTTTTTAATTATCTCGACAACTATTTCCGAACCGATTTGTCTGTCCTTGATGATAAATTCAATAATGGCATGATGGTTTCCTGGACATTGGATAATAGAACTGCATTAAATCATCGGTTTTATAATGATGAACGTTTTTCTTTTCTTGCCGGACCGGCTATGGCAATGAAATTGGGTGCTGTCTATAATCTCCAGAATTCAAATAATCCGGTACAGATTAAGGCCTTGGTTTCACTGGCCGCCAATGTTCATGGAATATATCGTTTTCAGATCGGTAATTATCCATTGGCATTGAATTATCATCTTTATGTACCGTTTGCCGGACTTACATTCTCGCCCGAATACGGACAATTATATTATGAAATAGCTGAATTTCATCAGTATTCCCAGACAATTCATTTTGCCTCGATTCTGAATTGTCCTACATTCTTCCAAATCCTGTCATTGGATGTGCCTATAAAAAATAATCAGCTACGTATCAGTTATCTGAATGACTTTTATCATTATGATATATGCAATCTGGAGAGTGATATGCGCTCAAGATTATTCTCTATCGGTTTTGTTCATAAATTTGAAACGAAATACAATGGCCGATGAAAAAGTGTAGAATCATATCCACCCTATTTATTATATTTTTTGGGCTAATGTCATGTTCGCAGGAGATGACATTCGATGATACGCCTGAAGGTAATTTTAAGGCTTTGTGGCAGATAATAGACGAACGGTATTGTTTCTTTGATTATAAGGCTCAAGAGTACGGTTTGAATTGGGATGACGTCTATGGAAGGTATTCCGCACGCATCACTCCATATACCAGTGAAATGGGCCTTTTTGAAATTCTATGTGATATGCTTGCGGAATTACGTGATGGGCATGTGAATATATATACATCCGCAGACGTGGGACGTTATTGGAGTTGGCATACGGATTACCCTGACAATTTCTCCGCTGATATCCATGAAAAATATTTGAAAAATGATTATCGTATATCAAGTGGTATAAAATTCAGAATTCTTGAAGATAACATAGGTTATATGTACATTGAAGGTTTTGATTTTAAAATCAGCGAGTCAAGTTTAGATGCCATATTATCCCACTTCTTAACATGTAACGGACTTATTCTGGATGTCAGGGATAATGGAGGAGGTAGTGTAGAAACAGCTCAGCAGGTGGCAGCCCGTTTTACTAACGAGAAGGTAATGGTTGGGTATATGATGCATAAAACAGGCCCTGGACATTCGGACTTTTCTGATCCTGCCAAAAGATATATAGAGCCGGCAATGTCTCATTTACGTTGGCAAAAAACGGTTATTGTGCTTACTAACCGCAGTTGTTTCAGCGCCACAAATTCATTCGTAAGTGATATGAAGATGTTTCCCAATGTTGTAGTCATGGGAGATAGTACCGGAGGTGGGGGCGGTATGCCGATGTCTTCGATGCTGCCTAACGGATGGTCAGTGAGATATTCCGCTTCACCTATGCTTGACGCTGAAAAAAAACAGATAGAATTTGGAGTGGCTCCTGATATAAAAATAGATATGACCGAATCGGATATGATTCGTGGAATTGATACCATCATTGAGTCAGCTCGTGAATATATTAAGAACCAGTTTAAATAAATACAATTCACTATGAAACATGTTTTTCCCAAGATAGCTTGTGCTATCGCTGTTATGGGTATTGCGTTGATTATTCTTGAATCAACAGCTGAGTCCGGAAAGGTATTGAAGATAGATTTCAAATCTCCGGTAATTGAAAATTGTGACGGAGCTTTTTCATTCGATTTACAGTCATTAAATGTAGGACCGGCCAATTCTATGACTTTACTTTCATATGTAAGAGCTATTGATGCTGCAGCTGTAGATCCTTCAATCAATGCAATTTACATGACTCCCGACAATATTGATGCGGGTATTTCACAGATGGAGGAGATAAGAAATGCATTATTGAGATTCCGTGAATCCGGTAAACAGATTATCTCATATAGTGAGGATTTCTCAAATGGAACTTGTTACTTGGCCACTGTTGCAAATAATGTAGTAATAAGCCCCACTACCGAAAACTATTTGACAGGATTATCCAGCATGCAGTATTTCCTGAAGGATTTGATTGACGAATTAGGTATTGACGTACAGTTGATCCGTCATGGAAAATATAAATCTGCCGGAGAGATGTTCACCAAGAATGATATCAGCCCGGAAAACCGCAAGCAATATGAGGAGCTCCTTAATTCAATATGGGGTTCATGGACCGCAGATATTGCCGCTTCCCGCGGATTCACTGAAGATCAGCTTAACGGATGGATTAACAATCTGGAATTGGTAAATCCTGAATCTTTATTGGAGCGTGGATTGGTCGATAACTTGATGTACAAGGATCAGTTGGAAGATTCCATCTGCAAGTTGTTCTCAAGTGAAGACTTGTCTTTTGTCAGATTCGTAAATATCTCCAAATATGCTACAAAATTGAAGAAAGGGTCCAAAAAAGCAAAAATCGCAGTTATATATGCTGACGGAGAGATAGTAACAGAAGGTTCCGATGAGGATGTAGTAGGCAGTGATCTTGCGAAAGAGATTAGAAAACTAAGAAAAGATAAAAGTATCAAGTCTGTTGTTTTCCGTGTTAACTCACCGGGTGGCAGTGTGCAGGCTTCCGAACTTATTAAAAGGGAGATGGATTTACTCAAGGAAGTTAAACCTGTAATTGTAAGTTTCGGCGATTATGCTGCTTCCGGCGGTTATTGGATTTCTGCAAATGCCAATAAGATATTTACCGATAAATCCACATTGACCGGTTCTATTGGATGCTTCTCTCTGGTACCGAGTTTCGGTGATGCGGTACGAGAAAAGACACATATCAACATGGTTAATATCGGTACGAATAGTCATTCTGACATGATGCAGGGAATGAGAAAATTGGATGAATCGGAGGTAGGATATTTTCAAAAACAGATAGAAGAGGTATACGATGATTTCGTTTCTTTGGTTTCTGACGGGCGTAACATAGATAAGTCTTTTGTGGACTCAATTGGACAAGGTAGAGTATGGTCAGGTGCAGATGCAATAAATATTAAACTTGCCGATGAGATAGGTGGTCTTATTGATGCAATTGCCTTCGCGGCCGATACTGTTGGTCTTTCAGATTATCGTCTATTGGAGCGTCCTTATGTGGAATCTGGAATTGCAAGATATCTCACTTCAGATATGGATTTGGATGAGGATTTACTATCTTCCTGCAATACAAAATATCCTCTTTTACGCATAAAACAGTATTTCCCTGTTTTATCATATTCTAAACATCTGACGGCTCCAACCAACATGGTAAGGCTACCGGGAGTTATTGTTATTGAATAAATGGTAAGTTGTTTTGAATTTATACGTAATTCAAGACAACTTATACGATATTTTTGTACATTTGCACTCGCAAGTTAAGATGCGACCGTGGCGGAATTGGTAGACGCGCTAGACTTAGGATCTAGTGCCTAAAGCGTGAAGGTTCGAGTCCTTTCGGTCGTACGATAATAGTGGTAGGTATTTTTGCCTACCTCTATTTTTTTTTTCGTACATTTGCGAGATTATGAATCTGAAATATGAATATTAAGTTCTTATATAAACTGTTTCTAGAGTGTGAAGGAGTGACTACCGATACCAGAAAGTGTGGTCCCGGACTGATATATTTTGCACTTAAAGGAGAAAGATTCGATGGTAATATGTTTGCCCTCCAAGCTTTGGAATTGGGTTGTAAATATGCTGTTATTGATTCCCCCGAGTTCTATGAGTCTACTGAAGAACGCTTAATAAAGGTTGACAATGTCTTGAAAACTATGCAGGAGCTTGCCCGTTATCATAGACGCGCCCTGAAGACTACAGTAATAGGTATTACAGGAACCAATGGCAAAACGACAACCAAAGAACTGATATCTGCAGTGATGTCAAAGGCTTTCAATATCCTGGCTACTGAAGGAAATCTGAATAATTCAATAGGCGTTCCGCTCACTGTTTTGAAACTGAAGCCTCAGCATCAGTATGCTATTGTTGAGATGGGCGCAAGTCATCCCGGGGATATTAAAGAATTGGTCGATGTATGTGAGCCTGATTATGGAATTATAACGAATGTCGGGATGGCCCACTTATTGGGTTTCGGCTCTTTCGAAGGAGTAATCTCAACGAAAGGTGAATTATATGATTTCATTCGCGCAAGGAAGGATGGTAAGATATTTCTCAATGCAGATAATGAGTATCTTAAAAAGATAGCAACAGGCTTGAACTCGATTTTCTATGGTAAACCCTCAGATAATGGCAATTTGTCTATTGTAGGTGAAACGGTAGATTGTGACCCATATTTGAGATTCAGATGGAAGAGAAAGGATGAAGTTGATTTTCATAAAGTCAATACTAATCTTATAGGCTCGTACAATGTTGATAATGCTCTTGCTGCTGTAACAATTGGTGACTATTTTGGTGTCAGTCCTGAAAAAATTACTGAGGCAATAGAGAGCTATAAACCCAGTAACAACCGCTCTCAATTGACTGAAACGGCATCGAACAGGGTTATCGCTGATGCCTATAATGCAAATCCTACCAGTATGATGGCAGCGCTGGAGAATTTCAATATTATGCAATCTGAAAATAAGACGCTGATATTGGGTGACATGCGTGAACTTGGACAGTCAAGTGAAGCAGAACATTTGAAAGTGTTGGAAACAATAATGAAGTTCGGTTTTAGTGATGTAAGTTTAGTTGGAGCGGAATTTGCAAAAGCAAATGAAGCAAAAGGTTTCGGCTTTAAACATTACAATACGGTCGAGGATATGGCTGAGGTGCTCAAGAATGCCCCCCTAAAAGATAGAACAATTCTTCTGAAGGGTTCCAACGGAATTCATTTGACCGGATTACTTGATTTGTTATGATAAAAAAAACCATATATAATTGAAGATTATGAGAAGATTTCTTTCTGTTTTTGCGTTGGCTCTGATATGTTGTATCGCATCATTTGCTCAGAGTAAAAAGGTGTCTATACTTGGTGATTCATATTCAACATTCAAGGGCTATATCCCTAGTTTCTATGATGTCTTCTATCCGACTGATGGATGTGATGTAAAAGATGTTGAACAGACTTGGTGGATGAAGAATATTAAATCCAATGGTTATGAATTGGAGAAAAACGACTCATGGTCAGGTTCTACTATCTGTAATACCGGATATAACAAGGATGATTATTCAGACCGTGCATTTTTTACCAGAGTAAATAAGTTGGGCAATCCGGATATCATCTTCATTTTCGGCGGTACAAATGATGCGTGGGCAAACTCTCCGATAGGTGAGTACAAATACGCTGATTGGTCAAAAACCGATCTTTATTCTTTCCGTCCTGCTACAGCGTATATGCTTAGCCAACTGAAAATGCTATATCCAAAAGCAGATGTCTATTTCCTTCTGAATTCAGAATTGAAGGAGGAAATCAATGAGTCTGTAAAGACCATTTGTGCAAAGTATAATGTTCCCGTAATAGCATTGCATGACATAAACAAGCAGATTGGGCATCCTTCGATTGTCGGAATGCAAGCCATCAGCGATCAGATTAACGAATTTATTAATAAAAAATAAGATGTGCTCTATGAAGACTCAGGTAATGGGTATCCTGAACCTCACTCCGGACTCCTTCTTTGAAGATTCTAGGATGACTGAGGCTGATAAGATACGTACCAGAGCAAAACGGATTGTGGCAGATGGTGCATCTGTTATAGATGTGGGCGCATGTTCTACAAGGCCCGGATCCGTTTTAGCTTCAGAGAGTCAAGAGTTGCAACGATTGGAATTCGGTTTGCCTTTAATTCGCGAAGTTTGCCCCGATGTCCCTTTATCTGTTGATACTTTCAGGTCATCTGTAGCAGAAAAGTGTGTGAGAGAATGGAATGTCTCATACATCAATGATATTTCGGGCGGAGATGAAATCATGTATCAGACTGCCGGCTTGCTTAAAGCCGGTTATATTCTGACATATAATCATAAGAATGAGGAGGATATGATATCGGATATGATGTCATTTTTCAGAGAACGAATCACTCGAATAAGAGCTGCCGGAGTAAAGAATATTATTTTAGACCCCGGTTTCGGATTCAATAAAACATTGGAACAGAATTATCTTGTAATGAAAAATATGAGCCTTTTGAATACATTCGATTTGCCGGTTTTGGTAGGAATATCACGCAAATCAATGATATTTAAATTGCTTGGAGTGACACCGGGTGAATCCTTAAACGGTACATCGGTTTTAAATGCCTTTGCTGTGGCTCAGGGTGCGGCTTGGCTTAGAGTACACGATGTAAGGGAGGCTGTTGAAACAGTTAAGATTGTAAATGCAGTAAATGGATTTTATTAAGTAATTATTATGGAGTATTTTGCAGCTTTTGGAATAAAGGATCTGATAGACGTCTTTTGTGTCGCCTTCCTGCTATTCTACTTTTATAAATTGATGAAGAGGACAGGCTCGCTCAATATGTTTATCGGAATTCTAGTTTTCATATTTGTGTGGATTGTAGTTTCTCAGATACTGAAGATGCAACTGTTAGGTGCCATATTTAATAAATTGATTGATGTCAGCGCACTGGCAATAATAATACTGTTTGCAGATGAAATTCGCCACTTCTTTAGGGACATTGGCACTCACACCCGTACTCATAGGGTTTTTCGATGGTTGGTAAAACGCAAAGATACGAGTGCCGACGCTGAAAAATGGCAACCGGTAATCAGGGCATGCATTAACATGAGTAAGCGTAAAGAAGGTGCACTAATCGTCATCGGTCATGATGATGAGTTGAGAGATGTTATGGCCTTAGGAGAAAAGATTAATGCCGATATCAATCAGATGTTGATTGAGAATATTTTCTTTAAAAATAGTCCGTTACATGACGGAGCTATGCTGATTATTAATGAGCGCATTGAATCTGCTGCATGCATATTGCCTGTATCGCAGTCTGATAATATCCCTAAAAGTTTCGGCTTGCGCCATCGTGCGGCTATGGGAATAGCAGAAAAAACTAATGCCATTGCGATAGTAGTGTCCGAAGAGACAGGCAGTATCACCGCCTTTCGTAGAGGAACCTATATCAGAAACTTATCTCAAACGGCACTCGAAAAGTATATAATACTGGAGCAGGAAAACGACATAAACTAATGTCAAAGTGTCAGTAGTGTGACATTATGCTACGGGAATTACTGTTTGGCATGCTTTTCGCAGAAGAACGTTTGTCCGAATGGACAAACCAATATTATTACAATTGATTTAAACTATAGACGTATGAACATTAAACCATTAGCTGATCGTGTCTTGGTTCTTCCTGCAGTTGCAGAAGAAAAGACCATTGGTGGAATTATTATTCCTGACACCGCAAAGGAAAAGCCTTTGAAGGGTGAAGTTGTTGCTGTGGGTAACGGCACAAAGGACGAACAGATGATCCTGAAAAAAGGTGATCAAGTCCTTTATGGCAAATATTCCGGTACCGAGTTGGAGATTGAAGGGAAAAAGTATCTCATTATGCGTCAAAGCGACGTTTTGGCGGTTCTTGGTTAATTTAAAATTTTGAAAATCATGGCAAAAGAAATTCTTTTCGATACTGACGCCCGTGACTTGCTTAAGCAGGGTGTTGATGAGTTGGCAAACGCTGTTAAGGTAACACTCGGACCTAAAGGCCGTAATGTTATCATTGAGAAAAAGTTCGGTGCTCCTCAGATTACTAAGGACGGTGTCACAGTAGCTAAAGAGATTGAGCTGTCAGACCCGTTCAAGAATACTGGTGCGCAATTGGTTAAGTCAGTTGCTTCAAAGACCGGTGAGGATGCAGGTGACGGTACTACTACAGCTACTGTTCTTGCTCAGAGCATCGTAAGCGTTGGTCTTAAGAATGTAACTGCCGGTGCAAATCCGATGGATTTGAAACGCGGTATTGACAAGGCTGTTGCAAAGGTTGTAGAAAGCATCAAGTCTCAAGCTGAGGCTGTAGGCAATGACTTCGACAAAATCGAGCAGGTTGCTACAATTTCCGCTAACAATGATGCCGAGATTGGTAAACATATTGCAGAAGCAATGAAGAAAGTTTCCAAAGATGGTGTTATCACTATTGAGGAGGCAAAGGGTCGTGATACATATATTGACGTAGTTGAAGGTATGCAGTTTGATCGCGGTTACCTCTCTTCATATTTCGTTACCGATACTGAAAAGATGAATTGCGTAATGGAGAGCCCACTTATCCTCATCCACGACAAGAAAATCTCCAATCTGAAGGACCTGCTTCCTATATTGGAACCGGCAGTTCAGACCGGTCGTCCACTTCTTATTATCGCTGAAGACGTAGATAGCGAGGCCCTCACTACTCTTGTGGTAAACCGTCTGCGTTCAGGTCTCAAGATTTGTGCTGTTAAGGCTCCCGGATTCGGTGACCGTCGTAAAGAGATGCTTGAGGATATAGCAGTTCTGACAGGTGGTTTCGTAATCAGCGAAGAGCGTGGCATCAAACTGGAACAGGCTACAATGGAGATGCTTGGTAGCGCCGAGAAGATCACCATCAGCAAAGATAATACCACAATCGTTAACGGCAAGGGTGATAAAGAAAAGATTAATGAGCGTACAGCTCAGATTAAGGCTCAGATCAAGACTACCACATCAGATTATGATAAGGAGAAACTGCAGGAACGTCTTGCAAAATTGGCAGGTGGCGTAGCAGTAATCCACGTAGGTGCTCCATCTGAGATTGAGATGAAAGAGAAGAAAGACCGCGTTGATGATGCATTGTGTGCAACACGTGCAGCAATCGAGGAGGGTATCGTAGCCGGTGGCGGTGTAGCTTACATCCGTTCAATCGCTGCTCTTGATAAACTCAAGGGTATTAATGCAGATGAACAGACCGGTATAAAGATAGTACGTCGTGCTATTGAGGAACCTCTCCGTCAGATTGTATTCAATGCCGGAAAAGAAGGTGCAGTAGTAGTACAGAAGGTCCTTGAAGGCAAGGACGATTTCGGTTACAATGCAAGATTGGACAAATACGAAGACATGAAAAAGGCTGGCGTAGTAGATCCAGCGAAAGTTACTCGTGTGGCTCTTGAGAACGCAGCTTCAATAGCAGGAATGTTCCTCACAACCGAGTGCGTTGTAGTAGAGAAGAAAGAAGAGAAACCGGCAATGGCAGCTCCGGGAATGGGCGGCATGGACGGTATGATGTAAAAACTATCTCATAGTAATATTTCAAGGTCGTCTGGGAGAAATCTCAGACGACTTTTTTTATGATGAAAAAAAGTTACTGAGGCTGATGAAAAGAAGATTCTAGAGAGGTTTCCGAATGCTTCAATATATTTCACTACGAATATACGTAGGTACAATGTCAATCATACTGAAATCGGATCAGTGTGCTTTAATGGAGTCTTTTAGTATCCGCTTTGGGCTATCATACCGTTAAGTATAGTAGAAAACTCGGATGGCTTGATGCCCCAACGTGGAGCTATAAGCATGTCCGTAGGTGTTTCTGAGACGAAACGGTCCAGAGCTATGTCAGGCCTTAATAATTTGATGAAGTCAATTAACAGAGATGCATATTCATGTGGTGTGAAAAGCCGAACACAATCAGGATTGTTGGCGTATTGTGCTGCAAGCGGAGTGCCTTTTACAACCTGCAACTGATGGAGTTTCAATGTTTTGATGGGGAGCTTGGATATCCTTTTTGCATGCAGTAGCATATCATCTCTCTCTTCACCGGGTAGGCCTAATATCAGATGAGCGCCTACAGCTATCCCACGCGAGTATAGCTCATTTATAGCTTCGACTGATTGTGAGTATGTGTGCCCTCTGTTTATCAGATGAAGGGTGCTGTCTTTTGTGGACTCGATACCTATTTCTACTAACAGATAGGGATGACTCTCCGGAGCCTTGTTACAGAATCTCTGCTGGAAGTAATCCAATATTCCACCCGAAAGAGAATCAGGCCTTGTGGCGATTACCAGACCTACAACGCCGGGATAGCTCAAAGCCTCTTCATACAATTTTATTAGTGCCTTATCTTCACCGTAGGTGTTAGTGTATGACTGAAAGTATGCCAGATAACCGAAACAGTCTCCTTTCAGTTTGAAAAAACGGATTCCGTCCGATAATTGTTTGGTGATATCGGGTAGGGATTTGTTTGCATATGACGGATTGAAAGAGACATTATTGCAGTAGATGCAACCGCCTGTTCCTATATGGCCATCCCTATTCGGACACCCCAAAGAGGCATTGACGGCAATCTTCTGAATGCGTCCGGGAAAGATTGTCGCCATGTATTCAGACCATGTTTGGTAAGGGATTGACATGTACGGATTCTTAATTGTTCGTAAAGGTAAGGTAATTCTCAGGCATATTTTGTAATTTCGAACCTTATTCCAAAGATAGAATATGGTTAGAGTACTATTTGTTTGCCACGGCAATATATGCAGGAGCCCTATGGCTGAGTTTGTAATGAAGGATTTAGTGAAGAAAGCGGGTCTGGAGAAAGATTTTTATATCGAATCAGCAGCGACAAGCGATGAGGAATTGGGTAATTCGGTTTATCCGCCAGCAAGACGTAAGTTAAAAGAACATGGCCTGGATTGCGATGGGAAGAGTGCCAGACAGATAACGGCATCGGATTATGACAGATTCGACTACATTGTGGCGATGGATAAGATGAACATTCGTAATATCTCTTATATCATTAAGTCTGATCCGGAACATAAGATATCGTTGTTAATGGACTATACATCAACGAAAAGAGATGTGGCCGATCCATGGTTTACCGGTGATTTTGATGTTACTTGGGATGATGTGTCGAGAGGCTGTAGCGGTTTGTTGAAAAAGATATGCTCCAATGGTGTATAATCCGTTTTTTTGTAGATTGAAGAGTGAGTATTATTGATTATTGAGTACTTTTGATAGATATCAGAATAATATGTTAAGATTAGCCATTTTAGCCTCCGGAAACGGAACCAACGCGCAAGCGATAATTGAAGCCGTAAACAGCTCGAAATTGGATGCGGAAGTGAAGGTAGTACTGACCAATAAGCCCGATGCCGGTGTTATTGCACGTGCTGAGAGATATTCCATTCCAATAGAGATAATACCTTCTAAAGGCTATAAGGACAGGGATATGTATGATTCTATGGTAATAGAGTCATTAAGAAAGTATGATGTTGATACTATAGCTTTGGCCGGGTGGATGAGGATATTGAGTGATACATTTCTAAGGGCTTATGGAGATAAAATAATCAATATTCATCCTGCTATACTGCCTAGTTTTACAGGGGGTAAGGGATTACAGGATGCTTATGAATATGGAGTAAAGTTGACCGGTTGCACTGTGCATATAGTCAGTTCACAGTTGGATGCCGGTCCTATAATAATTCAATCGGCTGTACCTTCCATCGGCACTCCCGATGAGATAGAGGCTCGCGTTCATAGTATGGAACATCTCTTATTCCCACAGGCTTTGCAATGGTTTGCAGAGAACAGACTATCTGTTGAGGGACGGAAGGTGGTGCTTTCTCCTGCTTCAAAAGAGGTAAAGAAGATAGATTATGTGAACGGTTGTCTGATAAGCCCTGCGCTGGAAGAGAGATTATAGAATTATATTTTACATGTCATTTTGAAATAATAGTTGATTATGAGTAAAGAACAGACTCCAACCCCTCATATCGGAGCAAAATATGAGGATATAGCAAAAACCGTAATAATGGCGGGTGATCCTTTGCGTGCCAAATTTATGGCAGAGACGTTTCTTGAGTCTCCAAAGCTCTATAACTCCATTCGTGGTACGTTCGGATTTACCGGAATGTATCATGGCAAGAGGATTTCAATACAGGGTCACGGCATGGGAATTCCTTCGATAGGAATATACTCTTATGAATTGTTCAAGTTTTATGATGTTGAGAAAATAATAAGGGTAGGTACCGCCGGTGCCATGAATACCGATTTGAAATTAGGCGACTTGGTATTTGCCATGGGTGCATGTACAGACTCAAATTTTGGCCATCAATATGAGATGCCGGGAAAATTTGCTCCAATCGCTGACTTCGGTCTTCTGAGCGATGCTGTTAGAGTTGCTGATGAGAACGGATTCGGTTATAGAGTGGGTAATATTTACTCTGCAGATGTATTTTATGATGAGTCTGAACTGCAAAAAAGATGGGCTAAATTTGGAGTATTGGCAGTTGAGATGGAAGCATCTGGACTTTATATTAATGCAGCCGCTACAGGTAAGAAAGCATTGACGATATGCACCGTTTCTGACAATATAATAACCGGTGAGAGCACAACCGCTGAGGAGAGGCAAACTACTTTTACAAATATGATGAAGGTCGCACTCGAAATAGCATAATATTGAAATAGCTTAATAATACAATATGAAAAGAATAGTTTTTGCCATTGCCGTTTTGTCATTATGTTTTATGGCTGCCTGTCAAGAAGAAGAATATGGATATCCTCCTGTTTACGGTGCGGTGGAATGTGTTACTTCCAATCCTTGTGTCGGTGACACATTGACTCTAAGAGTAAAGGTCCTCTCAAACGGATACGGTAGTTACAAAGGTGGGTATACATGGAATGTAAGTGCCGGCAGTGGCGATATATTGAATGTCAGTAGTGATAAGAATAATCCTTTAGAGCCGGCAATGTCACCCTCGGATTATGTGTATGAAAAGAATCCGACACTATATATAATAGATCCTTTTGCATCGGTCCCGGAATGTAAATATGTTCCTATTGTTTCCGGAAGACATACTGTATCAATGAGTGCCACATTTAATATGTCTATTGCCACTTCTGCCGGACAAATATATTCCGGAGCAAGTTCACGTTCCGGCACATTCACAGTATCAGAAAGACAGTAACTGATGAAAAAGCTTTTGTCACGTATTGAAAAAGCTCTTTCAGACCGTTATGATGAAAGAGAACTTAAATATGTATCAAAAGCACTTTGTCTTGAACTGTTGGGTATTGGTCAGACTACATTTTTTCTCAAAGAAGAGATTATTCTCTCTATTGAAGATGAAGAACGATTGAATGGAGCTTTGCACCGTTTGAATGAGGGAGAGCCTTTGCAGTATGTAATTGGAAAAACACAATTTTGCGGCTTATCACTGATAGTTGATTCTAATGTACTTATTCCAAGGCCTGAAACCGGTGAACTTATTGAATGGATATGTGAGTCGATACAGGAAAAAGAGGTCCGTCTGCTGGATATCGGTACAGGTAGCGGTTGTATTGCAATAGCCTTAAGCAATCGTTTTAAAAGTTGGAAGATAGAAGGCTGGGATATCAGTCAAGAAGCAATCTCAATATCAAATAGGAATAATATTGAGAATGGAACATCGGTATCTTTCAGCAGATGTGATATTCTTTCGGACATAGTATCTGATGTCAAGTATGATATAATAGTCAGTAATCCCCCTTATGTTACTGACAGTGAGCGAAAAGAGATGGAAGATACTGTAGTCAACTATGAACCTCACCAGGCATTGTTTGTACCTGACAGCAGTCCGCTTCTGTTTTATAGGGCGATAGCTCAGTTCGGGAAGAAGAGTTTGAGAAAGAAGGGCCATCTGTTTTTTGAGATAAACCCGCTTTTTGCTGATGAGATGATAAAGATGTTGGATGAGTACGGGTATGAGAATATTATGACCAGAAAAGATATATTTGGAAAAACACGAATGATTAAAGCTAATATCAATGAATGAGAAAGAAGCACTACAAAAGGTAGAAGCATATTGTTCTACCGGTGAACATTGTGAGAGTGAGGTTCGCGAAAAGTTGAAACGTATGGAGATAGAGCCGGATGTGGTAGTAAAAATAATCCGGAGTCTTAAGGAAAACCGGTTTGTTGATGATAGACGTTATGCCGGTGCCTATGCCAACGACAAACTGCGTTTCAGCAAATGGGGTAGACTGAAAATAGCGATAGGGCTAAAACACAAACAGATATCTCAAGAGGTTATCGACGATGTCTTGTCAAACCTTGATGAGGCGGAATACAATGATATTCTTCGACAGGTAATCGTATCGCGAAGAAAATCAATTAATGGCAATACCGATTATGAGTGTAACATAAAACTGCTTAAGTCGGTTGCCGGACGCGGTTTTGAGATATCACTAATCAGAAAGTACATATACTTTGTAGAGGATTAGCCATATGAAGTGGCTTGATTCTCTTTTGGAGATGTTCTTCCCCCGCTTCTGTAAGGTATGCGGTAGAAGACTGTGTCAAGGAGAAGAACATCTGTGCGTATCATGTATGATAGATATGCCTCGTTTGAAGTTTGGTAGTAGTGAGTTCAATATTACTGAACAGAAATTGTTGTCCGAACCCTCGATTGTTAAGGCTGAGTCAATGATACGATATTATAAAGAAAGTGACTACAGCAATATTCTTTATCATCTGAAATATTATAATCATCCCGATGTGGGTGAGTACTTGGCCAGGATTGCTGCCACTGATTTACAAAAAACGGAGTTCTTTGAAGGTATTGATTTTATTGTTCCGGTTCCGTTATCAGTGAAAAAGATAAAGAAACGCGGCTATAATCAATGTTCTTTCATCGCTTCGGGAATAGCGGCAGTGACGGGTTTGCCTATATTGGATAATGTAGTGTCCCGCTCAGTTTACAATGAACAACAAGCCGGAAAGGGAAGATTCCAGAGATGGGAAAACGCTGAAGGAATTTTTGAAGTAACCTCACCTTTACAATTAAAAGGGAAGCATATTCTTATAGTGGATGATGTTATAACTACCGGTGCTACAATAGCATCTATGGCATCCGTTATGTCTGATGCAGCTCCCGGTTTACGCATCAGCGTATTTACTTTGGCGATAGCACTTTGATTTATGGAATCAGCAACGAGCTGTCTCCATAACTAAGAAAACGGAAATCATGATCTAACGCATAATCGTAGATTTTCTTCCAATCTCCTTTTAAAAAGGCTGATACCAATAAAAGCAGAGTACTCTGAGGCTGGTGGAAATTGGTTACCATTATCTTTACAATATGATAATTATATCCCGGAGCGATTATTATCTGAGTACTCGTTTTTAAAACGGACAGTTTGTGCCTATTTAAATAGTCCAAGATATTTTGTAGAGATTCTAACGTCGTGATATCCGAGGCCTGTTCATACGGTGCCCACTGTGACACATGCATATCCTCTTCAGTTGCGTCTGGATGGTTGCTTATATATATGCCTATGTAGTAGAGACTCTCCAAGGTACGTACTGAGGTGGTACCTACTGCTATGGCCTCTCCATTATGAGCTATAAGTTTCTCAATTATTACCTTTTTCACGGCGATGTATTCGGTATGCATCTCGTGCTCTGAGATCTGTTCGCTTTTTACAGGTCTGAAAGTACCGGCGCCTACATGGAGAGTGAGCTCCTCACGGTCAATGCCATGTGCTTCGAGATCTGCCAATACGCGGTCTGTGAAATGAAGCCCCGCGGTAGGAGCAGCAACACTGCCTTTTATTTTGGAATAGACCGTCTGATATGTGGTCTTGTCGCTCTCTTGTGACTCCCTGTTTAGATAAGGAGGAATAGGGATTTCACCAATCGCATCCAATATCTCAGCGAATGACAAACTGCTGTCGTTCCATGAGAAATTGATCTGATGGCTTGTACCATGTATCTCTCCGCGTTCTGCAGTCAAAGTAATATAATGTCCTCCTATTGTGATATTTTGTTTGAGAGTTCCCTCTTTCCAGCGTTTCAGATTTCCGACAAGACAATACCAACTGCATCTTTCTGTCTCTGAGAATATCAACTGATAGTCATTTGGAACGGCAGGCTCCAGTAGTAAAATCTCAATCAGTGCTCCGAGAGACTTGGAATTCTCAGCTACATCTTTATGAAAATGGAGTCTTGCCTGAATGACCTTGGTATTGTTGAATATCATTAAAGCACCGGAAGGCAGATAATTCGGGAGCGAATGGAAAAGGTCTTCACTAACCTGCCCATGCCTGTAAATCAGCAATTTTGAACTGTCTCTTTCTACAAGAGGAAATTTTGCTATTTTTTCATCGGGAAGTGTATAGCTGAAATCTCCTATCTTGATATTCTTGATATCATTTATCATTCTAATCATTCACTTTTCTTTTCGACTGCAAAAGTACATCTTAATATCATTATGGCATTTTTTTGCCGCACTAAATATTCTGAGTAAATTTGTTGATAATATAAATATGGCTATATCAATGAACAAACCGACAATTGCTTTGATGTATGATTTTGACGGGACTCTGTCGCCGGCATATATGCAGGAGTATGATTTCATGAATGCTATCGGAATTAAGGATAAAGAGTCATTTTGGAATGATTCTCATAATCTGGCTGTGTTTCAGAAGGCGAGTACTATTCTCAGTTATATGAAACTTATGATTGATAAGGCAAAAACGGGAGGCATCAGCATTCGTCGTCAGCAATTCGTCGAGTTTGGTAAGGGTATCGGCTTCTTCAAAGGAGTAGAGGATTGGTTTGATCTGATAAGCCGTGAAGGAGAAAAAATGGGTGTTAATATAGAGCATTATATTATTTCTTCTGGTCTTAAGGAGTTGATTGAAGGAACTTCCATTGCAAAATATTTCAAGGAGATATATGCCTGCTCATTTATGTATGAGAATGATACAGCCGTATGGCCTGCCGTTGCTGTGGATTTTACCTCAAAGACCCAGTTCATCTTTATGATAAACAAGGGTATTCATGAGATATGGAATAATGCAAGAATAAATGACTCCATGCCGGATGAAAGCCGTCCGGTGCCTTTCCATAACATGATATATATTGGAGACGGCGAGACCGATATTCCAAGTATGCGCATAGTGAAATCTGAAGGCGGCCATTCAATAGCAATATATAAACCCAATAATGCGAATAGCCGTAGTCAGGCGGAGAATTTGGTAAAAAGAGGGCGTGTGAATTTTGCTTGCGCAGGAGACTATACTGCTGAAGGCGAACTGTTTAAGGCTGTAATAGCTACCATTGCAAAAGTAAAGACCGACATGGCTTTTCACGAATTGGAGAAAAACAATCAATGCAGATTCTTGTAATCTGAGTTGTTTCCCATTTTGTTTTTATTGCGCCATGACATCTCTTTAATAATATTTATTGCCATTGGCAAAGCCAATAGAAAAGTACAAGCATCGGCAATCGTCATTGTCGCTTCAAGACCTGCAAGACCCCATATTCGTGGTGCAATAATTATTGCGGGAAGGAAAAAAATACCTTGACGACTCATTGCCAATAATGTGGCGCTGACTGTTCTTCTGATATTTTGCAACAACATATTTGTAGGGGTAGTCAGTCCTACCAACGGGAATCCCAAACATTGCCAACGCAATACCCTGGTTCCAATAGCAATCAGTTCCGGATCTTCACTTCTGAAAAATGTGACAATTTCCTGAGCGAAGATAAAACCTAATGTGGACATTATTACAAGAGCAAATGTGCTTGCCTGTATGGTAAAAATATATGATTGGCGTACTCTGTTATACAGTCCGGCACCCCAATTAAATCCGCATACCGGTTGAAATCCCTGACCGAATCCCAAAATGAGCGACATGGCAAATAACATTACTCGTGAAACAATGGCGAATGCAGCTATCGTTGATGCTTCATGACCGGGAAGAGCGTATGCAGCAGCTGCCCAGTTCAACATGACTGAAGAAATGCTTCCAAGTATCTGACGTGACAAAGATGGCAGTCCACCATACACTATCTCCTTTAATCTGGCGATGGAAGGAGAGAAGTTTGAAAATTTAATATGTACGTTTCCTTTATTAGTAGTTGCCCAAAGCAACAGTATCCATGATATTATCTGACTGATACATGTAGCAATTGAAGCTCCTGCTACTCCTAGATTCAGAGAGAATATAAATATTGGATCGAGAATAATATTTAATACTGCTCCTGCTAGCAATCCTATCATTGCCTGTCTTGCATTACCCTGAAGCCGTAACTGATTATTCAATACCATTTGAGATATCATAAATGGTGTGGCGATAAGCAGAAATCTCAGGTAACTATTGGAGTAGGGAATTATCTCCGTAGTGGCACCCAGTAAAATTGATAGAGGAGATAGAAATACAAGTCCGAGAACAGCTATGATAATGCCAATAATCATAGAAGAGAAAAAACCGGTCGCAGCCATACGTTCTGCGTCTTTGTCTTGTCTGGCTCCCAATGCCCGGGATATAAAGTTCCCGGAACCGGCACCGAAGAAAAAGCCTATAGCTTGTATAAAGGTTTGAAATGCTAAAGCAACACCAACACCTGCAGTTGCACCGGTGCTGATGTTTCCTACAAAATATGCGTCGACTAGATTATAAAGAGCAGTTACCATCATACTTATAATGGTAGGTACCGCCAATTTAAGGATTAGCCGATGAACCGGAAGCCCGGTCATCATATTATATCGGTCCTGTCTTTTTGCATAGTCATCCTTCCTACAAGACATATTCATCACTGTTTATAGGAGTCGGAATGCTCTTTATTGAGGTTTTTGATAAAGCTGAAATTTTTATCAATTTCTGCATCAGCAAAATCCAGATAGACAGTCATACTTTTCTTTAATAATTCCGGACATTTAATGGCGTCTTTGAGTAGTAATGATGACATGATGCAATGAGATGCCATCTCCATCAGCCGACGTGCATGAAAATCCGTATACTCAGTATTTTTCTCCTCATTGACAATATCCGTAACCTCATTGAATTTCGATGTCATTGAAGCAATTCTCTCTTTGTATGAAGCAAATTCTATATCGGCTTCGTATGAGTTAATTTCGTCGATTATTGCTGAATAGCTCTTGTTTGTAACATAGCGTATGGATGCCACTACCTGAAGTTGAGTAGTACCTTCATATATAGAGGTGATTCTGGCATCACGATAAAGCCTCTCACAAGCATAATCACGCATAAACCCTGAACCTCCATGAACCTGAATGCAATCATAAGTGTTTTGGTTCGCAAATTCACTACTCATACCTTTTGCTAATGGAGTAAGAGCATCTGCCATTTTGCTATAGCGTTTTGATTCTTCTCTCTCTTCAGGTGTAAGTTTTCTATATTTCGCTATGTCATCAAGTGACTTATAGATGTCCACATATCTGGCGGTTTCATATAGCAGTGAACGAGATGCCTCCAATTTGCCCTTTATGAGTGCTATCATCTGGTAAACGGCAGGGAATTCAATTATTGGTTTATCGAATTGGCGGCGTTCAACTGCATAACTGACAGCTTCGTGCCATGCTGCATCAGATATTCCAACACTTTGTGCTGCTATTCCCAGACGTGCACCGTTCATTAGTGACATGACATATTTTATTAGTCCCAATCTACGGCTGCCGCATAATTCCGCTTTTGCATTATGAAATACCAACTCACATGTAGGAGAGCCGTGTATTCCCATCTTATCTTCAATTCGACGTACATCTGCTCCTCCATCCTTCTTGTCATAGATGAATAGGGATAATCCACGTCCGTCATTGGTTCCTTCTTCGGAACGTGCCAATACAAGATGTATGTCTGCGTCCCCATTTGTAATAAAACGTTTAACGCCATTCAGATACCAGCAGGATTCCTCTTCATTGAATGTGGCTTTTAAAGATACGCTTTGAAGATCCGATCCGGCATCAGGTTCAGTCAGGTCCATTGACATGGTCTCACCATTACATACTCTTCGTAGGAACTTCTCACGCTGAGCATCATCTCCAAACTCATAAACAGTATCAGCGCAAGACTGTAATCCCCAAATATTCTGGAAGGATGCATCCGCACGTGAAATCATTTCAGCGATGGCACAAAATACTGTGACAGGCACATTCATACCGCCGAATCTGCGTGGCAGACCAACACCTGAAAAGCCGGCTTGATGCATTATGTTTATATTTTGTCTTGTTCCGTCAGCATATGATACTCGCCCTTTCTCACATTTTGCTCCCTGCTTATCTACGCACTCGGCATTTTTTGAAATTGTATTCTCGCAGATTTCGCCGGCCAGCTCCAGTATTTTATTATAGTCATCAAGTGCATTCTCAAAATCCCTTGGAGCATAATCGAAGTCTTTTGCGTCAGAAAATCCATTTTCTTTTAATTCAACAATATGTCTCATGAGACTATTGTCTATTCGAAGTCCAATCTCCGAAGTATTATTATACCAATTTGTCATTTGGTCAACCCTTTATATTTTGAAATAATTTTTGGAACAACATCTTCTACTTTTCCTGTGATTATGTAATCTGCAATACTATTGATAGGGGCATTGGGATCAGTATTTATAGATATGATTATATTACTCTCTTTCATTCCGGAGATATGTTGTATCTGTCCGGAGATGCCACAAGCAATATAGAGTTTTGGACGTACTGTGAGTCCTGTCTGTCCAACCTGTCGGCTGTGGTCGCAAAAGCCGGCATCAATAGCAGCTCGGCTGGCACCTACCTCTGCATGTAAAACCTCAGCTAATTCAAACAATTTATCAAATCCTTCTTTGCTACCAACACCATATCCTCCTGATACGATTATGTTGGCACTATCTAAATGATGTTTTGATTGTTCAATATGACGGTCTATAACCTTTACCGCAAAGTCAAGGTCGTTCAGGAAATCAGATACATTATGACGGATTAAGGTACCTTTATAATTGATATCGAATATTTCATCTTTCATGACACCTTCTCTTACAGTAGCCATTTGTGGACGATTGTCCGGATTAATAATTGTAGCAATAATATTTCCTCCAAAGGCTGGTCTTATTTGATAAAGAAGATTGTTATAGGTTTTTTCGTTTTTTTTATCGAGGTATTCTCCTATTTCCAATTGAGTGCAATCGGCTGTGAGACCGCTACCTAAAGTAGATGAGACTCTGGGACCGAGATCGCGTCCTATAATGGTCGCTCCGAATAATACTATTTGAGGTTTTTCTTTCAGGAATAGTTTGGATAGTATAGTGGCATGTGGCCCGGTGGTATAAGGAGCTAGGTTTTTCGCATCGAATATGTGGATGATATCTACTCCATATGGGAAAATTTTATTTTCAATGCCATCAAGATCTGTACCGATAACGATGACTTCTAATTGACATTTTAGCTCGGAAGATAGTTTGCGGCCTTTTGTGAACAATTCTCTGCTAACTTTGGCGATTTTTCCATTTTCCAACTCGCAATAAACACATAAGTTATTCATAGTTTTATCCGATAGTGTGATTAGATACCAATTGTTCAACTAAACACTCAATTCCGGCATCAGTAGAGTCATAGTGACAGCTCTCTTTTGCTTGAAATACAATATTACAAATAGTCTTGACTTTTGTAGGAGAGCCTGAGAGCCCGCATTTACTAGGATCTGCATCAATATCAGCTACATTAATAACCGGAACTTCCCTGTTTTTGTTTGCAATCAATAGTTTTATGTTTCTTGGGCGACAAGGCTTGGCTCTTCCATTTACTGTAATAACTGCAGGTAACGGAGATTCTACTATTTCAATTCCACCTTTAATAATTCGTCTTATTGTAATGCTTGATTCTTCAATTTTTTCAATCCTTTCGCAATATGTGATTTGCGGTAGACCTAATTTTTCTGCAACCTGAGGACCAACTTGCGCTGTATCACCGTCAATCGCCTGACAACCGCAGATGATGATATCGAATGATCCTATTTTCTTAATTGCGGTTGACAATGCATAAGATGTGGCAAGTGTATCCGCTCCCGCAAAAAGTCGGTCCGAAAGCAAAAAGCCTTTATCGGCTCCACGAAAAAATGCTTCCAGCACAATTTCTTTTGCTCTCTCGGGGCCCATGGTGATAATTGTTATTAGACTCTCAGGAAATTGTTCCTT
The DNA here is from genome assembly GCA_964646955.1 of uncultured Bacteroidaceae bacterium. Classification (GTDB taxonomy): domain Bacteria; phylum Bacteroidota; class Bacteroidia; order Bacteroidales; family Bacteroidaceae; genus Colenecus. The sequence continues at coordinate 31,432 of CAZYFO010000013.1, forward strand.
AATTGTCAATGCCTGCTCAAGTGCGTTTAAGTCATCAGGATTAAAGATCGCTGATAGAGCGGCACGATTGATGGTGCCATCGGGATTCATTGCATCCTTGGCAACTTGGCGTGTATCCGGTACTTGTTTTGCTAATACCGCGATATTAAATCTTTTGCTCATTATATATAAGGTGAATAATTTCTGCGAAGTTACTTAATGGCTTGTATAGATACAAATAATATTGATATCTATCATAGGAATATGGTGATTTTTAGGTAGGAAAAAGTCGAAAATTCGTTAGAAATTCGTTTGGAAACGTTCAAAATAGACTTTTTTATTATTATTTCTTGTATATAAAAATAGTACTTTCTTGGAGTGTCATTTTAAGGGTATATGCGGCCATTTTTGTTATGTTGATGCCAAAATGTTAATTTAAAATGTGCGTTTTGAGATGTTTAAGAAAAATATTTGGATAAAATCAAAAAAAAAGATGGAGATTTTTATACATCGTATTAATATTTGATGTAAATTTGCCGGCGAAATGAAAAAGATAGAACAAAAAATGGACAAAATAAGCAAGAAGTTGATGTCAGCCATTTTGCTAGTAGAAATGCTACTAGTTGCTTGCACAAACGGTGAAAGCGAATTTGATCAAAGTTCAAATGTTATCTCTTCTAGCTCATTAATTAATGAGACCGAGATGGCTACAACATTTGCAAGTGGTAAAGGAACAATTTCTGATCCTTACATGATAAACACTCCAGAAGAGTTTAAATATTTTCGCGAGCAGGTTAACCTTGGAAACGATTTTATCAATCAGTACATCGTTCTTAATACAAATTTAAATGTAACCGAGTCAATATGGCAGCCAATCGGCAGTCGTTCACGTAAATTCATGGGCAACTTTGATGGAAACGGTAAGACAATTAGCGGTGTCCTTAAGGCTACTTACGATGTTGAGGTTTTCGGATTCTTCGGTTATATAGTTTACGGTACAATAAGCAATTTAAATATTACTGCAACAATTGATGCTTCCAATGTAGCTCCTGAAGCCACCTCTTATATAGGTTCAGTAGCAGGTCGCTGCGATGGAACAATGGTTAACTGCTCAAACAAAGGTTTGGTTCAGGGTCCTAAGGCAGCAAGCAGATCAGTAAGAATTGGCGGTTTGACCGGTAGCCTCACTTCAGGTAAAATGATTAATTGCGAAAACCAGGGTGATGTAAAAGGTGGAAATGCAATAGACGATGTAGATTTCTTCGTAGCAGGTTTAACTGCAATAAACGAGGGCGACATCATCAATAGCAATAACAATGGCAATATCGAAGGTGGTGTTACAAGAAATGGTTTTTCATGCGTTGGAGGTTTAGCAGGTTATTTGATGAGCAAAGGCTCAATTGATAATAGCAAAAATTTAGGTACAATAGTTGTAGGTGTTTCTACATCAAGTAACAAATCTTTTACTGGTTTACTAGTAGGCAGAACAAACAACAATGTTCCTTCAAATGACGGTTACAATGTTTATGCTTCTTGTTATAATTTAAACGGTAATGGTGAGATTTCTGGAAATGTCGCTCAGTATTTGATTGGTTCATGCAAAGCAACTGTAATTAGCGACCTGAAATAATCAGATGAAATAGTCCTTTTAATAAATATTTGTTAGAGAGATTGGTACACTGTGTTAAGTATACCAATCTCGTTTTTTTTGTTATATCCCTTCCATTCTGAATGTCAAAAACACCAATTATGCAAACTCAAAATATCATTTAGTTGTTTTTTTTAATTCTTTTTT
>CAZYFO010000014.1:0-3686 GCA_964646955.1 uncultured Bacteroidaceae bacterium
AATAAATATCAGAAAGAGAAGAGTATCTGTTGTGGGTTCAATTTGGGTAATACTGTTATATCTATAGAAGAACAAACTAAGATACGTAATGCTGCTTTAAAGAATCTTACATATAGAAAGGTTGATGCCATCATTACGGCATGTCCTATGTGCAAGAAATCATTCATGCATGCAACCAAAGAGTATCCTGTTCAGGATGTTTCTGAGGTAGTAGCAAATAATTTGATAATGTGATTTGAATTATGGCAAACAGATTTTGGAACGAATATCAGAAAAATATTTCTGATGACCATTACTTTTATGAGAGAAGTTGCATACGCCAAACATTCTTTCCGGGTTCGGAGACTGCATTTCTCAGAATACTACGTGAGGAGCTAGGTAAAGATATCTTTGATGATTTTCGTCAGCATACATGTACCGGCATAGGTTATCATACTGACATTGTTCCGTTTGATACGACAATGACTGTGGTCGCTCGTCTTTTTTCATTGATGACTGAACACGATTATGTGAACTACGTACCTTCTTGTGTAACATCTTTCGGCGTATTTTCCGAGGTGGTACATATGTGGCAGGAACATCCCGAGCTTTTGGATAAGACCAGAGATTATCTTTGGACGGCCTGTAAACGCGAATTTAATCTTCCAAAGAACTTGGTACATTCGTCTGATGTGGTCTATAAGTTCCGTTTTGAACTTCTGAAACTTATGAAGTACAGACTAGTGAACCGTTTTACAGGTAAACCTTTACGAGTTGTTGAACATATAGGATGTCATTATGCTAAGATTTTTCCGGACAAAGGGGTTGGTAAGGCTGAATTTCCTTATGTATTGGCAGGTATGATAGAGGCTTGGGGTGGCGAGGTTATTGATTATCCGGAACGTCGTCATTGTTGTGGGTTCGGTTTCCGTCATTACATGGTTCAAGAGAATCGTGGATATTCGGTTTCAAACACCAAGAAGAAATTAGAGTCTATGGAACCATATGAGCCTGATTTTATTGTGACTAATTGTCCTGGTTGCACTTTGTTTATTGATCGCTGGCAATATACTATTTCTGAGATGGAGCATAAGACCTATGACCGTGAAGGCTTCGGTATTCCTGTATTGACTTACGAGGAGATGACAGGCCTGTTACTCGGTTATAATCCATGGGAACTGGGTTTGCAGATTCATCAGGTTCAGTCAGAGCGGCTATTGGATAAGATAGGTATCCCATACGATCCAAAGGAGAAACATAATGCAGCATCCGGAAAAATTCTTCGTACTCCGGAGAAACCGGGTAATCTTCTTGTTTAACTCAGAAAAACAGAATAGTATATGAATAAAATAGCTGTTGTTGGTGCAGGACCTTCAGGTATTGAGGCTGCATCTATTTTGGCAAAATGTGGAGTTGAGGTCCTATTGTTTGAGAAATCATCCAGTCCGCTTAAGAACTTAACAGACAAGGCTTTTCTGTTTCCTAATTTCCAGGCTGCCTCAGAGATTACGGATGAACTGAACAGTAAACTCTTGACGGATTTGATTACTTTGATTTCTGATACAGAGATAGTTGATGTCAAATGGTACGGAACGGAGTGGAAGTTGATAGACTCGAAAAATCAGTCTTATGTGGTCGATGCAGTCCTGATTTCTACAGGATACAGTATCTTCGATGCACGTCGTAAGGAGGAGTTAGGTTATGGAATATACAAGGGAGTTATAACTTCTCTCGAAATGGAGAAGATGATTAAGTACCGACAGATAACCAATGCAAATGGAGATATACCTCAGCGTATTACTTTTCTACAGTGTGTGGGTTCACGTGATGAGAAATCGGGTAACCATTATTGTTCAAAGGTTTGCTGTGTAACAGCAGTGAAACAGGCTATTGAAGTAAAGAAGATATTACCTAAAACCGATGTATCGGTCTTCTATATGGACTTGAGAATGTGGGGACAGGGTTTCGAGGAGATGTACAGAAAATCCCAAGAGAAGTATGGAGTCAATTTTGTTCGCGGTAGAATCTCTGAAGCCGCTGCTACCTTTGATGGTCGTGTTCAGCTGAAGTCAGAAGATACTCTGATGGGATTGCCGCTCAAGATGACAACAGATCTGCTTGTGCTTATGGTTGGAATGGAGGCTTCTGAAGGTACTGTCGCATTGGGCAAGTCTTGTGAAATATGCGGTGATTATGGCTTTATCAAGACGCTTAATCCTCATCTTTACGATAATGAGACCGGTAAGCCGGGTTTGTTTGCAAGTGGTTCCTGCAAACGTCCAATGTGTGTTCAAGACGCAATTAATGACGGCCGAAGCGCTGCCATCGCTGTCAAGGAATATTTGGATTCGCTGCACAAGGATAAATAAAAAAAACTCCGTTAGTCTTTTGATTAACGGAGTTTTTTTATGAAATAGAAGTGTCACATTGACTTGATGGAGCGTGAGATCTTTGCACAGAGGGCAGGGAAGAAGCGCTTGATATAAACCATCAATAACTCTATTCTTCCTACGTATACTTCACGCTTCTTTCGATATACTGCACGTACAATTTTGCGTGCTGCTTCCTCAGGGGTGCAGCCGGATGCCTGGCCGGCGTCCATCTGAGCGTGCTGTTTACCGTCTTTTTCAAGAGCGTAGAATGATATTTTCGTCTGGACACGTCCCGGACAGACTATGGTTACCCTGATATTTTCATTGTAGTATTCTGACTCAATAGTTTCGAAGAAACCGTAAAGAGCATGTTTTGCAGAGCTGTATGCACAACGCATGGGGAAACCAAATAGCCCATTGATGCTGGTGGTGACAACCAGTTGTCCTCCTCCACGGGCAATCATTCTGGGCAGGATGATCTTTGTCATCATAACAGGTGCAAAGTAATCGATATCCATAACCTTGTTTATGACACGCATCTCGGTATCGACAGTCTTGCCACGTTGACTAATGCCTGCGTTGTTATAGAACACGTCAATGTAACCGAATAGGTTCCATGCATTTTCAGCCAACTCTTCTACCCGGTCTTTCTGAGATAGGTCAAAGGGTAATACTTTTGCTTCCGGAGAGCCTAACTCTACACAGTGCGCTGATACTTTTTCTAAAATATCCGCCTCTAATGCTGTAAGAATGAGTTTTGCCCCTTCTGAAGCAAAACGATATGCAGTCGCCTCACCAATGCCTGATGAAGAGCCTGTAATCCAGATAACCTTGTCTTGAAACTTTCCCATTAAATCAATTATTTACTACTTCGTCACGGAACCATTTTGCACGGTCTGAGCTTTCTCCGATATTGAGTAGCACTAGGTCACCGTCTTTTATTTTGTTCTCTTTAAGAGCCTCATAAAAACCGGCAAAGCAGACAACTGACGCAGGGCCCATGCATACTCCAATGTTTCTCAATATAATGCGGCCATATTCCGGCAGTTCCGCTTCCTTAACACGAAGGAAAGAACCGTTGCTGTCATGAACCATTGGACCTACGATAGGATACATACCGGGTGTGCCGGCAGACAATATGGATATCTTTGTTTTGGTATCTATTGAAGGGAAGTTTTTCTCATAACCCTCCGGAAAACCATTTTCAGTAGCCCATTCCCAAGCTCTAATCATAGGATCGCATTCGTCTTGCTGAACAAGCAGCATGCGCGGCATATTATACTCAGGATGGATTTTACTAATCTCTTCGAAACCTTTTTTGAAGGCGATGGGACC
>CAZYFO010000014.1:3786-20901 GCA_964646955.1 uncultured Bacteroidaceae bacterium
GCAATATCTTTAAAGGTGCCGGTACCTCCATTCATATCGTTACGGCAAACCACTACCTTACAGTCTATGCCATAGTTCTTTTCTGCATACTCTTCCAAGAAATTCCACTCCTCAATAGGAACAGCTCCTTCTTCCAGGCTGACAATATTTTTTTTGTCATTCAGCGGAAGAAAATCGAAATAGTGGTAGAAATTCTTTGGAGTCTGGTCTGCAGCACAAAGCTTATCCAACTCTTTAAAATCGGTCGTGTATAATACTTCGGCATAATTGCTTCCGCATACACACAACTGGTCTAGTTTGAACCAATCGGCAAAGTCACCGATGACTTTGCCGCATTTTTTGCACACTAACTGATATTTCATCATCTAGATTCGGTAACGATTGTCATTACAAGAAACAACTTACGCTTTGTTTCTTGTAAAAACATTCATATTCTTAATTCCTCCTGCGTAATAACCTGCGTCAAGTTTGGATTTAACTTCCTTGAAAACTTCAATAGTACGTTTTACCTGATCTAATGTATGGGATGCAGTAGGAATAATACGAAGCATCAGCTGGCCTTTCGGGATAACAGGGTAGGTGACAATTGAGCAGAAGATGCCGTAATTCTCACGGAGGTCAACTACTACATTGGTACCTTCGTTTATACCGCCTTCGAAGTAAACAGGTGTGACAGGAGATTCGGTTTCGCCGATATTGAATCCTTCTGAGCGGAATCCGTCCTGAAGTGCATTGACAATTTCCCATAGGTGCTCTCGGAACTCAGGATGTGATTTGATGAGTTCCAGACGCTTCTGGTTACCGATAACCAAAGGCAGAGGAAGAGACTTGGCGTATATCTGAGAGCGCATATTGCAACGTAAGTGTTCGATGATCTCAGGCTCCGAGTTAACAACACCGCCAATGCTGGCCATGCTTTTCGCAAAAGCATCGAAGATAACGTCAATCTGATCGGTAACACCATAGTGTTCTGCTGTACCGCGACCGTTAGCACCCATTGTACCGAAACCGTGAGCATCGTCAATAAGTATACGGAAAGGATATTTCTGTTTCAGAGCTACAATACCGTCCAAGTGACCTAAGTCACCGGCCATACCGAATACGCCTTCTGTAATGACAAGCACACCGCCACCTTGCTCGTCGGCCAGTTTGCAGGCATGATTGAGCTGCTTTTCGAGGCTATCCATGTCATTGTGACGGAAAGCGAAACGTTTAGCGAGGCTCAGACGCATACCGTCAAGTATGCAGGCATGTGATTCAGAATCGTATACAATAACGTCCTTACGGCTTGTCAGAACGTCAATTATAGAAATCATTCCTTGATAACCGAAGTTAAGACACATTCCGGCAGGTTTACCTATAAATGCAGAAAAATCTTTTTCGAATTTTATGTGGTGATCGGTGTTTCCTGACATCATACGTGCACCCATAGGAGCACCTAAGCCATATTTTGCAGCTGCTTCAGCATCAGCTTTTCTAACTTCAGGATGATTAGCCAAACCAAGATAGTTGTTAAGACTCCAGTTGAGTACTTTCTTTCCGTTGAATTCCATTTCCGGCCCTATTTCGCCAACTAAACGTGGGAACATAAAGTAACCGTCACCAATTCCCTGATACTGTCCGAGTGGTCCCGGAGTCTCTTTGATTCTCTCGAAGATATCCTTAATCATGATGTTATTGTTAAATAATTAATTCTATGTTGGTATGTTCATTACACGTGATAAAATGGTATGTGAACAAATACCCCGCAAAGGTAAAATAAAATAGGGAAACTCAATAGAGTGCGGCAAAATATCTGCACCTTATAAATTGCATTTTGGTCTATAAAAAAACCTTTAAACTGTTTTTGTAGTTACTTTCGGCAATAGATATTTGCAAAACTAATTTTGAATGGTACCGATAAGCAGGAAAGTCAGTCCAATTAACACTAAGATCAGGTCAATGGCTTTACTGCGAAGGTTCTTTTCATGAAAGAACATGGCGCCGAACAGGAATGAGACTATAACACTGCTGCGTCTGATCATGGACATGATTGAAATCAAAGATTCACTTGAGGTCAAGGCAAAGAAATATGTGTAGTCTCCGGCTGACAGAAATATGGAGATGAATATGATGCTCCATTTCCATCGGAAAGGTGTGGTTTCTTGACGTTTCGGCCACCAGAGAGTAAACAGGACGATAGACATAAGCAGCAACTGATAGAAGTTGCTCCATGCCTGTACGAACATATTGCTTCGTGACCCCATCAGATATTTGTCATACAATCCGCTTATTGCACCTAATATGGTGGCCATTACAACACAAAAAATCCATTTGTTGTGTCTAAAGTCTATCCCTTCTTTTTTGCCGCTACGGCTCAAGAGATAGAATGATATCATGGCTATTACTACACCTATCCACTGGTATATATTAAGTCTTTCACTGAACAATACAAGTCCGCCAATAAGTACGATTATCGGGCGGGTGGCATTTACCGGCCCTACAATTGTCAGGGGCAGATGCTTCATTCCGAAATATCCGAATATCCAAGATGCCAATACTATTGCGGCTTTCAAGAGTACTTGAAGATGCATATTTAAGTCTCCATCCGGTATGTAGAACAGAGAACTATCTGATAAATTGCCTATAGCTGAAAGTATCGCCAGGGGTAACATTATCAAACTGCAAAACAATGTGTTGAACCAGAGAACCGGAATGACGGCATTGTTTTTCAGTGAGTCTTTCTTGAAGACATCATAGAAGCCTAGGGACAGTGCTGAAAGCAGAGCGTATGTTAGCCACATCTCTTCTGAAATTTTGTGGCCGCAAAAGTACTACATTTTTTGCATATTGCGCTTTGCTTTCAGCTCTTGATTTGTCTTTCTGCTCAACACAAATAATATTTCTATCAGCGCTTCAGGTACTTCTTGCCGTCCTGAATATATATGCCTGAAGGAAGTAGTTCAAGGGATGTGCCGACTTTTCCGCCCTTCAGATTATAAATGGTGTAAGGAGCCGTTTTTGAATCTTCCTTTATTGAGTTAATGCCGGTTGGGTCCTCCGGTGCTCCCAGACCACGTGCGAAACCGGCGTAGGTATGCTTGCGGTACCAGTCCAGAGTCCACAGTCCGACAGGGGTGTTTGCACGCCATCCACTGTTTTCAGGTGAATCGGTTGCACACCACTGACAGATGCCCCACTGCTGGTTGGCAGGAATGATCTCCAGATATTTCTTCACTATCCATTCGTAAAGGTCTGCCATGAGCTGATGCATTTCTTCCGTCATATTTGCTGTTGGAACGTTATTACCGCTAGCATCGACCATGCCCATGTCGAATTCACTGATACGTACCAGTTTACCGGAAGCTGCCATAAGACGAAAACTGTTCTCAATAGCATTCTTCTTGCTCGTCTGGGTAGACTCATTCATGTAGCACGATATATGCATCTGCGAACCAATACCGTCTATATAAGTTACACCGTCAGCTTCCCAACGCTGTATCCACTTAATCAGGGATTTCAGTTTTCCGTTGCCGTCCCAGTCACTTTCCAGATTGTAGTCATTGACGAACAATTTCAGTTTACCATCGTCACCACCCTTTGAAGCCATGGAATTGGCATAATGCAGACGAGCCAGACGCACTGTCTGACGTACATATTCCAGATCGCCCATGTGATCCTGCCAGAAGAAATCGCCGTCATTGCCGTTGTAATGCTGGAGGTCATAAACACCATCGCCATCGGAATCTCCCCCTGAGATGGCCTCGTTGACCACGTCCCATGCTTTAACTTTACCGCCGCAGGCATTCATCATACCGCCAATCCATCGGTCCATGGCATATACCAGAGTGTCATGCTTGACCTCGGCTGACAATGGCCTGCTTTGAGGTAGTAAAACGTAGTTGTTGTCTGTAGTAATTGTAGCGTTCGTAACACTTCCGCCGTCCTTTTTCCAGGCAAATGATGAAATATCTGTTCCATCCAGACTACCGTTCTTCACTCGTTCCACACCATTCACCCTGAAGCTGACGTTGTCGAAATAGTAACCATTGGCACCGGCATATTCGTTGAGATTGAAAGCTATTGACTGTCCTGCTTCGGCAAAAGTTCCGGTCTTGGTCACTGTATTCCATTCGGTGGTGAAGTTGACATCACCAACTGCTTGCCAGTATACGTATTCAGTAGGAGCATTATGAATCTGAGTTGATGCCTTAGCTACGTTGTCAGCGCGTACCTCGGCAGAGAACTCGTAGGTGTCGCCCTTGCTGAAACTGCCCAGCTTAATCCAGAACTGGTTATCATATACTTCCGACTTCTTTGCTGTTGCGTCCATCACGATGTAGTTGCGGGTAGACTTCTTACCTTCTACTGACTTTTCAAACTTTATTTTCTTAATCCAGATGTCACCAACGAAGTCTCCGTTCTGGAAAAGCAGAAAACTGTTATTGACAGTGCTGTTGTAGTTGATAACCACATCATTCCAAGATGTAGTAAATGGTATTTCCGCATTGGCTCCGCCGCCCCAGTCTCCCAGTTTGCTGTGGATATTTCCGGATCCCGATCCTTTTAAGGTGATAGTCATTTTATATGTTACTCCCTTCTCAGTAGGGATGTTATCCATAACAATGTACTGAACCTCCCATGAGTTGACTATCTTTGTGGTATGCACCTGGAGGCCGTCTGTGCCGAAAGTGGTAGTATAGCCATACGTAGTTTGGTCCGATTGCCAGCCGATGCTTTGTTCCTGTGTGAAATCCTTTGCCTTCATCAATACCCATACTGTAGTGTCACTATCCTCAAAAGGTACCGGAGGCAGATCCTTGATTAGGCCGTTCAGATAACCTGTAGCCTGCTGGGCATGCCATGCAAGTGTATGCCCGTAGATATTTAAACCGGCAGTTGAAGCGGTGTTTACAAAATTTGTCACCGTACTGAAGTTCATTACTCCTTCATTATTCACACAGCTTGCCATTTTCATCTCATTGCCTGTTACGGTCTCTGTGAAATAGCCATTTACAACAGCTCTAACAGTGCTGTTGTTCAGATAATCATAACCGCCTATGGCAAGTCCCAACTTGAAGTTAGGATACTTCTCATAATCGATATATTGCTTGAGTGGCAAATAATTCTTCAGGTATCCGTAATTCGTTTCATCGCTCGGATTTCCAACCAAGTAATTCTGTGCACATACAGTAATTGTACCACACGCAGCTATAGCAAGTAAAATAGTTCTCGGTTTCATATATGGTATATGATAATTTAGTTAATTACTCATTTCAGTTGCAAAAATACAAAAAAATATCTCGTTATTAAAAAGAACACTCTTTATGCAATAATTAAACGCGTTGTTGATGTTGCATTCGACTTATGGTTTCAGAATCTTTACTCCATCAACTATTATCAGTCCATGAGCGGTTTTGGGGTCTACCATACGTCCGTTTATATCGTAGGCCTTGACATTTTTGTTGATGACTGGCGAAGATTCTTTCACTCCGGCTGAAATGCTCAGAATCCAATTAGATGGTATGTGGTTGTCTTTTGAAAGGTCTTTTAGCACAGCCACATTGTATCTTGGGTCTGTAATAACCGGCCATGGCGACAAAGGAGAATAGCTGATATGGTCTACTACAATACCAGATGGTGAGATCAGCTCAATGGTTTCTCCTTCATCAGCCAGTTTACCGCTTTCCCACTGAACTACATTAGATTCATAGTCGATGCAAGAACCGTCTTTTGCTACAAAAAGGCTACCTCCTGCAGGCAATGTAATCCCTTCCGGAATTATTAGTGTGAAACCCTTTGAGAAACTATATCCTTCAAGGTCGATATCTACACTCCCAGGGTTGGAAAGCACTATGAATTCCGTATCGTAAAATTCATTGTAAGGTAGATAGCAAATCTGACTTATAACCGGCTCAATTTCAGGGCTTTGAGGCAGGTAGCGCGAACCCATGCCAGAAGCTGTCTCAGACAATGGCACGAGGTCGTATAGAGACGGATTTACGAAGAGAGGGTCGGCAGTTACATTGTTTGAGCCATACATTATTTCTGCCAGGTCTGACAAGGAATAGTCGACAATCACAGTTGACTTGCTATCGCAAAGCACATCTTGGAGATAACTGTTCGTAAACAGACACTCTGTTACTTTTACGTTTCCGCCGGCACGTCCTAGTACTTTCTCATAGCTTGCTATTGGGGTCTGAACTGCATAGAATGTACAGTGGTCAACCTCTGCATAGCAAGAATCTTTCACTCCCAATCCCAGAGTTGTCTGGATAAATGTTGAGTTACTGACTTTCATGCTCGAACGCTGTCCAATAGATATACCCTTGTCGGTGATATTGTATACCAACAGACTGTCAATGATGATGCCCTCGGCCTGTTCTCCAATGTCAACCGCATCACTGTTAGAACCATGGAAGTCGTGTGCCACAACCCTCTTAATGACTCCATTGCTCACTCCGTCATAGTCGATTGCGTCGGTGTCAGTCATGTCGTTGCCAATAAACTCACAGTCTGCGATGTACCCCTTCCCATATTTCACATTGGTGAGGTCACCTGTAATGCGCGAGTGGAGAATACTGTTTGTGAGACGCAAGTCGCTGTAGCGGCATGAAATAGGGTTGCCGTCAGTGTCGGTTATGCGCAGGTGGTCAAGGCACAATGTTGTTTTGAAACCTGAAATTACCGCCACGCAGTTATACTCGGCCGGACCATTGGAGCCGTCACGTAATTCCGAATAGCTGATAGAGGACATAGAGTCGCCGGTATTTATGAAACAAAGCGCTCCCCAACTCAAACTTTCATCAAATGCGGGATTGAGTCTGAACATGATGCTGTCAGTGGGAGTGCCTTCGGCTGTTATTGCTCCGTGTATATACATACATGCATTTGGGGAAAATAGAAGCTCCACTCCCGGCTCTATTGTGAGTCTAGCGTCGTTGTCAATAACCAAATCGCCTGTCACAAGATAAGGAGACATATCTTTGTAGAGTGTCATATTGCTGTGAATGCTGTCAGGCAGGATATTCTCTCCCGAGCTTTCGAAGAGGGCACATACTCCCATATCGCCGTTCATAGTGAAATTGAGCGTTTCGTCGGTACCAAGCAAAGAAGCATCTGCCGGCAGTGTCTCTATTTGAAGCTGAAGGTCGAAGGCAAGGTCGGTGCTCGATGCTGAGGTTTGGTGAACCTCTACGGCAATGACGTTTTCACCTTCTAGGAACATTGAAGGGTCAAGATTGAATATAAGATAGTTTTTGCCGGCAAGTTGGGTCATTCCCACTGTTGACTTTGAAGTGTATGTAACGCCTTTTACTGGCATGTTAGAGTTTACTACACGTTTGCCGTTGAGATATACCACCGCTCCATCCTCACGCAGGAGTTGTATTTTAGCCGCATGTACCTCTGCCACGTTTGTCACGTTGAAATGTTTGCGGAAATATGTTGTCATGTATTTGTTGGTGCTGCTTGTCCCATAGTCTACGATTGTATTTACATTTGAGAAACTATAGCCAAGGGGTGCACTTCCTCTCTTCCATGAAGAATCGTCAAAGTCTTTCGTAACCCACTGAGTACCCAGGTTTGAACCATTGTCAAGATACATCCACTCACTGCCGCGTGCTATAGTATTGTTAATGTTTGTCTGATACCATCCAGTAAAACGGTAGCCTGCACGTACTTCAGCTGTAAGAGCTATCGACATCTGTTTTGGATAAAGCCCATACCATTCACTTTTGTTTGTCTGATGTCCGTTGAATGTCCATGTGCAAGCACTTTCCGGCTGGGCTGAAAGAGAGAGCAAAGCAGGTTTCTGAAATCCATAGTTGGACAGGTCATCAAGCAGTATGCTTACTCGTCCGTTTGCGAAATCACGTAACTCATCCACTTCGTTATACCAATAGTCTACTGAAGGCATGGCATCTCCATATGATGATGTGGTTCCTAGCCATCTAGCCACATGTTTCGAGATAACGGGGGCAATATCTGCCTCGTGGGCATCTATCTGACGGCTAATCTCTTCTGCATTAAACGTCGTAAACAACTGGTCCGCCAAGCGATGAAAGAAATACTCCTTGTAGCTATTATTTGCGAGCATCTGTCTTAGTGGCAAGTAGTCTTTCTTTATTACATAGTCGATTACGCTGTTGTCGAACTTGAAGAATCCGCGGTCAGTGTCCATGAGTATCCATCGCCATTTCCCACCATAAAGAGGTTTCCATACCATTGTGTTGTGGCCAAGCGACGTGTTTGCGCAGTAAGATTGAGTAATAATGTAATCCGTGAAATTCTCCACATCCATCCGATTGCACAGAGCGGTGTAATTGGCTTCATTGCTAAAGTCTGTCTGGGTGGCAAAAGAAAAGAATGTGTTCCAAGCATCAGTGGTACCTACTTCTGCAGTGTCGCCGCCTTCCACCATGTCGAATTCGCTTCCCTTTAGGCCGTAGTGTTGCGTGATGTAGTCCTCGTCCACCTTCTCGCGGATGTTGTGAATGCCAAGGAACTTACCATTGACATAAACCACACAAGGGCGGAAAGCCATGAGGTCAAGATTCATTGCTCCTTTTCGGGCTGCTTGTTGTACCAGACCGTCTCTCATGAGGGTGTTACTCCAGTCATTGCCTGAGGCGCGGAGGGCAAAATTATCAAACGAAGAACGGCTATCGTCCACGAACAGTTGGTAAGCCAATTTGCTCTCACCATACTTCTTCTTGAAATAGACTCCGAGCATCTTCTGCGGCAACTGCCATGAGTATAGTCCGTTAATCTTGATTCCCGCTGCCTCGTTAAATGCTGAGCGGTCGCTTCCGTTGTTGAGAAACATCTCTATGTTGACAGGAACTTCCCAATCGGGTTTGAAACTCTGAGTATATATTCCTGTCTCCGGATTCCAGAAATTGTCATTTTCGGTAACAATGGAGACTACAGGCAAGTTGTGTCCCGCAAAAGCTTCATCAATAAAATAAGTCTCGGTGAGTACAATGCCCGGCATTTTGCCTTCTTCAATGATTCGAGCACGAAGAACCGTCGTTTGGTAGAAGGTAAGTGGACTGGAGTATATAGGTGACGATACCGTTGGCTGTGAGCCATCAACAGTATAGTGAACATTACCACCAAGATCATTTGTAATGGCCACAGTGACGCTTCCGCTGAATAGTCCGCCACGGGTGAGTATCATTGGCTGGTTAGCCTTGCCATCGAACGCCTCGCTAATGTTGGCACCACCCGGTGTTGAGGTGTTTAAAAATGCCCATGTTTCGGGGTCATCGACGATACGTCCGAAAGAGATATCCAGCAGTTGAGGACCGAAAGAAACGGTGTCGACCACCTCACCTTGAGTAGTGAAAAGACCGAACTGCTCACCGTCGGCACTTAACTTGAATGGTGTGTGCAATCCTTTGCCGTTGTCATCACACCACAAAAGGAGGTAGCTACCGGCACCGATGATGGTACCTTCTGGCAACGAATATTTTGAGGATAATTCAAGATTGTCCGTGATAGTGTAGTTGCTTAAATCAACAGCCGAACTGCCCGCATTGAACAGTTCCACCCAATCGGCAGAAGTGCCATAATCCGGATCGGTAATGGTGCTGTTTTGCGCCATTATCTCATTTATTATCACCTGGGCTTTTACATTTGCCGATATTATGAGAAGAGCTGTAATCACAGCTGTCTTTAATATATTTCTTGTCATGAATTTTGGCTTAAAAAACATTTGAATTATGTCCGCAATGGTTAGCGAACTAGATTCAGCTATACAAAAATATAAGTAATAGTTGTAGCTATCATTATATTTAGGGTTAAGAATGGAACAATATTGAAAAATATATGTATTCCAATACTGGAGTTGAATAACTCCAATAATTAGTGATTTGGTAACAACTGTCAGAAAAAAACGTAATTTTACCAGCAAATAAATTACAGACTCTTATGAAGAAGATTAATAGTATTGTTTTGCTGTCGGCAGCTATCGTATGTCCTAGTGTTTGTTTTGGACAATTCGGCGGTTTTGGTGGCCGTTCAAATGTGAACCGTGACAGTCTAAATAAGGTGGCGGCAGCCGACTATGCCAATATGCTTCAGCAGATAGGCGTAAAGGAAGTACGCCCCGGTAGAGATCCTAATTCAACAGACAAGAACCGTCAGCCCAATTATGATGAACTGACGGCAAACCCATATCCTTTTTATCCGGATCCACTGACTACATTTGATGGCAAGCAGGTCAAAACGGCCAAGATGTGGAATAAGGTACGTCGCCCGGAACTGGTCAGGGCATTTGAAGACGAGGTCTATGGACGCATACCTGAAAATGTTCCTTCTGTCCAGTGGAAGACCACCAATGAAGAGAAGAGCAAGATTGGAGATATTCCCGTTGTGATACGTACTTTATCGGGAGTAGTAGACAACTCTTCTTATCCGAAGATTTCTGTAGAAATTCAGGCACAGGTGGTTTGGCCCGATAATGGCAAGAAAAATCTGCCGGTCATATTGGAGTTCTCTATGATGATGGGCAATCCGACCCGCTCCATTGGGCAGGGCAAATCTTGGCAACAGCAAGTTATTGAACGAGGCTGGGCAGCAGCCCAGATAGTCCCGTCCTCCATTCAGGCCGATGCCGGATATGGACTGACGAGCGGCATCATAGGACTTTGCAACAAGGGTGAGTATCGCAAACCTACAGACTGGGGCGCACTGAGAGCATGGGGCTGGGGCGCATCACGTATGATAGACTATTTTGAAAGTGATGATCAGTTTGATGCTACAAAGGTGGCTATCGAAGGCGTTTCCAGGTATGGTAAGGCCTCATTGGTTGCTATGGCATTCGATGAAAGGATAGCAGCCGGATTTATCTGTTCGTCAGGTAAGGGCGGTGCAGCAGGCTGGCGCAGAGATTGCGGTGAGAGCGTAGGCAATATAGCAACCGAAGGCGAGTACCATTGGATGGCAGGCAATTTCATCAAATACGGTGCCGACAATTTGACTGCCGATGATCTTCCTATTGACCAGCACGAACTGATAGCACTCTGTGCCCCGCGTGCATGTTTTATCTCCGGTGGAAGTTACAATGCCGACAAATGGCAGGATGTTACCGGCATGTTTATCTCAACAGCCAAGGCATCGCCTGTTTATGAACTGTTAGGTAAAAAGGGGATAGGCACCGACGTGCTGCCCGTAATGGACTTCGGCCTTTTGGATGGAGACCTGGCATACCGTCAGCATAATGGCGGTCACGAAGCCGGCCCGAACTGGCCTTTCTTCCTCGATTTCTTCGATAGGGCCATCAAGTGATTAATCCATACACAAATCGATAAAACAAATGTGGCAGTTCCTTAGTAGGGACTGCCACATTTGTTTATTTATTTTCGGTCGGAGAGTATGCCTTGTCGCTTCCATTTGTAGAAACCGTATACAGAGGCTCCTAAGTAGAAGCAGTAAAGCATTATGGTGCTTAGGTGAAGGCCGCGTTTCCAGTAGATGTATATTGATATTATGTTGACCAGAAACCAGAAACCCCACACCTCAATGATCTTTTGGGCCAATACCCACGTACCTACTATGTTTAGGGTCGTAGTGAGGGCATCTAATGCGGGTATCGGTGAGTCTGTTAGGTATCTTAGGATGAAGAATATTGCTGTCCAAATCAGAGCGAATATCGCCATCACACGCCCGAATTGGGGTAGGGTGAAATGGTAATAACTTATCTGTTTTTTCTCCTTGTTTTTAGTGACATCGGCAACGTTTCTTTTTGACGATGACCACCATTTGTAGAATCCGTAGCAGCACATCATTATGTTGAATATGCTGAAACCCATATCGGCATATATCTTAGAATGGAAATAGACCGAAGCATATATCATGGAACACATGGCACTGACTACCCACATTAAAGCTTTCTGTTCAAACTCTAGATAGAGGTAGAGGAAACTGAGCATCAGGCCTACTATCTGTATTGTATCCCAAAAGTCCAGGTTTGTGAATTGGCTTAATAACCAATCTCCAAATGTAACAGTCAAAAACTCCATTTAATCAGAACTTTATTGTGATATTTCCCATTGTTGTGAAATCGGCCATCGGTATGAAACCTATCTGGTAATAACGGTTATCATTGGGATGCCCGTAGCTTTCCGCAATCGCGGAATAGACCCAGCCGCTTGCAGCATAATGGCGATTGAATATGTTGTTGAAATTCATGCCGAAGACTACCTCTTTGGGGCCGAAGCCTTTGTCGGATAGACCTAATGTGTAGCTTAGGTTGATGCCTGTAGTGGAGTAGCAGGGCAGTGAACGGTCACTGTTTTCTGTGTTGTCCAGGTACTGACGGCTTACGTAGTTTGTATGCCATGTAGCCTGGAGGGATTTGTAGTGCAGGTTGATGAAGCCGTTCAGTATGGCACTCGGTGAGAAGGCCAGTGTGGAATTGTCATAATGGATGGTTTGAGAGCCGTTGTCCCAATCTTCGACCACCTCATCGAAATCCTGGATTTTGTTGTTGCTCAAGGCGGCATTGCCTTCGATGGAGAGCCATGACAGAGGGCTCCATCCGGCTGACAACTCGATGCCAGTACGGTATGAGTCTTTGATGTTGGTAGTGAGGTTCTCGCCTATGTCGCTCTTTGCTCCGGTCTGTACAAATTGGTCTGTGTAATCCATGTAATAGAGATTTGCACTTGCATACCATCTGCCAGAAGAATAGCCGTATCCGGCTTCGATATCAGTCATTCGCTCC
This sequence comes from uncultured Bacteroidaceae bacterium, assembly GCA_964646955.1. Taxonomy (GTDB): domain Bacteria; phylum Bacteroidota; class Bacteroidia; order Bacteroidales; family Bacteroidaceae; genus Colenecus. The sequence continues at coordinate 16,496 of CAZYFO010000014.1, forward strand.
GCAATAGGTGAAGGGTAATTGCCATTATCTGTGAAGTTGTTGCGTTCGGGCTCACGGCTGTTTTGGGCTATCAGTATGTAGGCATTGTGATGGTCTGTGCTGAAATTCAAACCAATTTTTGGACTGAAGAAGTCGTAGCTTTTGTCTATATCCAGATAGTGCTTGGAATAGGTACCATTGCCATTGTCAATGTACTTATCGTTGTATCCGTCTGTGGAATAACCTACATGACGGTACTGTATGTCTGCAAAGGCTGTCCATGAATCAGTTATTTTGAAGTCTGCCTTGATGTATGTGTTAGCGTCAAATTTCTTCGCGTCGGAATCATAGTATCTGTATTTACCGTTTTGCAACAGATTGTCGCTCAATTCCGTATTGCTTACATAAGTCAGGTCTCCGAAGTGATTCCCCTGAAATTGTTGGGCGGAGATACCTCCTCTGATATCCAATCTGTCTACATTGTATTGGATGTTCCAAATGGCTCCGTAGGTTTGTTGGCCAAGTCCTTTTTTTCTGACGAAGTCACTTCTCTTGATAGTATTATTCTGGCTGTCTGTGAAGTTGGAAAGTCCGAATTTCTTCAATTTATTGTTATAACGGAACTCAGAGTAGTATCCGTATCCGTAAGTGTAATGGAGTTGAAGTGATGATGAAAGTTTCTCGTTAATCTTACATGCCAATGTCAGAATATTATGATCTTGCCAGAAATTGTCCGTGGTACGATTCCAATAACTGCCGTCGTTCATCTGATACCTTTGTGTGAGGTAATTACCATTACCATCTTGCTTGAAACTACCGTCCGGGTTTGTGGAGAGCATCTCATATAGGCTGTTATATCGGCCTAGGCCGGCATTGTATAGGTCTTTGTAGTTTTTTATTCCGGTTGTTGCTCCGTAGATACCATTCATAAGACTCAGGTCATCGTTTCCTGCAGTGACACCATTCCAAGCCTGACCGGTTTTTTCGAAATTGCCGATATTGCGGTAACGCAGCATGATATTGTCATTGACTGTCCATAGTAAACCTCCGTAATAACTTCCGGAATTTCCTTGTGTTCCGTGTATGTAACCGTCAGTTGAGGTTTGGTTATATGCTCCGTCTATTATGACCTTGTCCTTGATAACTCCAGTCGAGAATGCTGCTCCTATGTGAGCTGTATTATATGAACCGTAGCTTGAAGTTATTTCTGCACTTGGCAGCGGAGAGGGTAACTTGGTGTTCAGGGCTATAGTGCCGCCGAATGCGCCGTCGCCATTTGTTGAGGTTCCAATGCCTCTTTGAATCTGTACACTACCCATTATGGCTGAATAGCTATTCATATTGGCCCAGAATACACATTGATCTTCGGGTGAATTTAGTGGTACTCCATCAAGAGTTACATTTATTCGTGTATCTCCGGCACCGCGGATGCGCATATATGTTGTGCCTATGCCTAAGCCGTTCTCGCTCCATGCTATCACAGCCGGTGTTCTGGAGAATAGGAACGGTAACTCTTTTCCTGTTTTTGAGAAACTGTTCAACTCTTTGGAGTCAATCTCAGACACTGCAAAGGGTTCGCCCTGATGTGCCTTAACACCATTAACTACTACTTCCTGTAATTCAGAGATACGGAGTGTGTCCAACATGGCACCATTCATGATAGTAGTGCCGCTGAAAAAAAACGCTAATAAAAAAATCCTTTTCATACTCAGTTTAATTATTACTTTGAGTGAAAAGGACTGTAATCAGATGTCTGAATTCTACTCCCTACGCCGGTACTAACCGAATCAGGTTCTTAGGGTATAATCTCAGCCTCAAAAGGCACCCCCTTTCATTCACCAGCAAAAGTAGTATTATTAATTTATTCCGTTGTCGAAATTCACATTCTTTATAATTTCTCGCTTAACTCCATCCAACGCAGGGTGATTTCATCTGTACGTGAAATGATGGCGGCTACTCGTTTTGCCTTTGCATCCAGCTCATTAAAGGGTAGGGCGCCATTGTTCATCTGAGTCTCCAACTCTTTCTGCTCTGCCTCAAGCTCCTGCATCTCCGTTTCGATAAGTTCCATCTCTCTCTTCTCCTTGAAAGAGAGACGTTTTGAGTAATCGCCTTTAATGGCCGGTTTTTCTGTTGATGGGGCTGGCTGACGGGCAGACTGCTTGCGGGACATCTCTTCTGCAAGCTGTTTGTCGGCATCGGCTTTTAGCTCTTTCCAGTTTATGTAGTCACTATAGGAAGAGGGGAAGTCAGTGACAATGCCTTCTCCTTCAAAGACAAACAGATGCTGGGATATGCGGTCCATGAAATATCGGTCGTGAGAGATAACAATAACGCATCCTTGAAAAGATGAGATATAATCTTCCAATACTTGCAGCGTCATGATGTCCAGGTCATTGGTGGGCTCGTCGAGAATCAGGAAATTGGGACTCTGCATCAAGATGGAACATAGATAGAGTCGGCGCTTTTCGCCTCCGCTCAGACGTCCTACATATTTGTATTGGGTTTGAGGAGTGAAAAGAAATTTCTGAAGAAACTGGGAAGCCGACATCTTGCGACCGTCATCCAATTCTACATGATCGGCAATATCTGTAATCACATCTATTACTTTGGCATCCTCATTGAACTGAAGACCCTCCTGAGAATAATAGCCTATTCGAAGTGTGGTCCCGCGTTCGATGGAGCCGCTGTCCGGCTCAACCAGTCCGAGCAGCATCTTGATAAATGTGGATTTGCCTACACCGTTTTCTCCTACGATGCCTATTTTTTCGTATTTGGTGAATACGTAACTGAAATCACGAAGTATGATTTTGCTGTCGAATTTCTTATTCAGATGATCTATCTCAAATATCTTCTTTCCTATGTAAGAGGCTTTTACGTCTAATTTTACAGAACCCTCGTCTCGACGGTTTTTGAGTCTTTCTTCCAACTCATAAAACGACTCCTTGCGAAAACGGGCTTTTGTGCCTCGAGCACATGGCATTCGACGCATCCAGTCCAGTTCTTTACGATATAGATTCATGCCTTTCTCGGTCTGTGCCTGTCTGGCATCTAATCTCTCTTGTCTCTTTTCGAGATAATAGCTGTAGTTGCCCGCATAAGAATAGGCTTTTCTGTCATCTATCTCTACGATTCTGGTACACACTCGGTCTAATAGATAGCGGTCATGTGTCACTAAAAGCAATGTGATTTTACCTGCTGAGAGGTAGTCTTCAAGCCATTGGGTTACAGCCACATCGAGATGGTTTGTAGGCTCGTCGAGAATCAGAAAATCAGGCTCGTTTATTAGGGCGTTGGCCAATGCCACCCGTTTGATCTGGCCTCCGGATAATTGTTCGATGGGCTTCTCAAACTCGGTTATCTCCAATTGGGTGAGTATCTGTTTGGCGCGTGACTCAAAGTTCCATGCGTCGTGAGCATCCATCTCTGCCATAGCTTTTTGAATGCGGTTTTGGTCTCCTTTCTCCATGGCGGTCTCATATTCTGAGATAATATGGAGAATGGGAGAGTCTCCTGTAAAACAGGCTTCAAGTACACTAGTTCCGTTCGGGTAGGTTGGAGACTGTACCAAATAGGCTATTTTGATGTCGTTTCGAAAGGTCACTGATCCTTTTTGAAAATCTTCTTTTCCTATTATGACGTTCATCAGCGTACTCTTTCCATAGCCGTTACGGGCAATAAGACCGACTTTCTCACCTTCGCTTACAGTAATACTGAAGTCATCAAAGAGCACCAAGTCGCCGAATGCCTTTGTCAGATTGTCTATTTGTAAAAAACTCTCCATTTCGTTTGTTCAATCAGGAATCGCTGTCTAAGCGGGGGTTGTATGTCTCTACATGCTGGAATGCGAATGTAAGTTCAGAACCGAACAATACGATGAACCAAGAAACATTCAGCCAAATCATAAGAAACGGAATTGCTGCAACTGCTCCAAAAACACCGTTCAGACGTGTGAAGAATACCTGCGTCTCCACATATATCCATTGGAACAGACAGAACATAACAGCCGTGATAAGTGCGGCCTGTAACGCTCTTCTGAAATTTACTTTTGTGCCGGGGATGAATTTATACATAAAGGTCAGCACGATGGCAATGCCCACATAAGTGATTGCCCATGACATACCGGCGGAGATTTTGTCCATAAATGGAATATCCACCAGAGAACTGACCAAACCATTGCTTTGAGAGAACATGAGAGTGGTTGATAGAAACATGACGAGAACTAAAGGAACCAGAAAAGAGATAGCGAAATATACGCTGATGCGTTTTATCAAGCTTCGCGATTCCTTGACTCTCCATACATAGTTAAATGCTTTTTCCACTTGAATCATCAACCAGAAAACCAACCAAATGAAACTTAGGAAACTGATAATCCCGAAAGCTCCTTTGTTGGTTACTTCAATGACATTGTTGGCATATTGAAGTAC
>CAZYFO010000014.1:21001-30688 GCA_964646955.1 uncultured Bacteroidaceae bacterium
ATATTCCATTGCTTCTACATATCCGTCAAATCCTTTTCCGCAAATAGTCTTTTCTGCATATAGTGATACGTATGAGAAATGGCGGAATTCTTCACGGTCGTTTATATTGCTCAAGTGTACCTCAACAGTAGGAATGTCTACAGCTTTGAGTGCATCCAATATAGCTACACTTGTATGAGTATAAGCAGCGGGGTTTATGATGATGCCGTCGGTCTCATGATATGCCTGCTGTATTCTTTCAACAATGGCTCCTTCATGATTTGACTGAAATATCTCCACCTCAAGATTCAGTCTTTGGGCATGATGTTTTATCATCTCCATGAGAGACTGATAGTCCTGTTTCCCGTAGATGGCGGGCTCTCTGAGTCCTAACATGTTTAGATTTGGACCGTTTATTATTAGTATTCTATTCATTTTATATTTTTTCGGTGTAACGTATCATAGCCTTGCCGGATATCTTGTCACCGTTATCGGCGATGTTGTAGTTCCATAAATCCTGCTCGTCTGTCTTGAAAACCGAACATGTTAACTCATCCCCGAGAAAAGACTCATGTAAGAATTTTATTGAAAACTCTTTTACGGTATGAGTCTGCAGATACTCGCTTGGCATGGAATTGAAGCATATCCTAAGGTAGGTGACATTGCTTACATGATGATTGAAATCCGTGTCGCTGCTATTGGTGATATGTCTATATGTGACATATTTCTCTGAGAATGCAGGAAATCTGTGCCTGTGAGTATCCATTCCGAATTCGGGTATGATGTCGAATTTCGGTAGTATCTCACGTGCCGGAACCGGACGACGGCTGTTGGTATCTAGTATGGCCCATGAGCTGTCTCCTTCTACCACAACTTGTCCGTATATCTTTATTCTAAAGTCGGCATGTACCTTAACGGCCGGCTCTTCGGATATCCATAATTCCACTTTGACCTTATTTCCCCAAAATGGTTGTTCTCCAATGAAACGCAGTGAGAAATCGTTGATTATCCACATCTTTCCCAATTCGCGGATATTGAATGCAGCGACATGATAACTTGACATGTACATGGCAAAACAGTCTTGCCACAGCATGGTTGCTCCCATAGGGGACAGCCTGAAGTCTGCATTCATCAGAGAATTGGTGATAGGATATTCTTTTACAAACTTATTCATTAAAAATTATATTTCTACGTAACTTCCCCCTAAATTCACAAAGGACTTAAAAAACTGAGGATATGATTTTTCAGTACAAGAGGTATCTGTAATAACACTCTCTCCTTCTGTTACCGAGGCCATTATCGCTGCTGCCATGGCAATACGGTGATCGTTAGCCGGATCAATGATAGCAGGTTTTGGTTTTCCTCCTCCGATAACAGTCAGGCTTCCTTCTGTCGATGAACACTCGATATTGAAAGACCTTAGAATATTACATACGGTGGCCACACGGTCACTCTCCTTAAGACGAAGACGTTCTATTCCATAAAAAACAGTATTGCCCTCAGCCATGGCTGCTGCAATAGCCAGGGCCGGAACCAAGTCCGGAATGTCCTTGCAGTCAGTCTCTATTCTACGAAGTTGGGAAGGCATAGCAGTGACACCATCATTGTCACATCTGATATCTGCTCCCATTGCTCTTAGAACATCTACAATTGCTCTATCACCCTGAACGGAATGTTCGTAGCTAATGCCTTGACACCTTATAGGCTCTTTACCGATACATCCGGCTACGATCCAGAAAGCGGCTCCTGACCAGTCTCCCTCAACGGCCATATCTCCTGGCGTACGGTATTGACATCCTCCGGTTATTTGGTATCCGTTCTCAACTGTCACTATGTCGATTCCGAATTTCTTCATCACGTCAATGGTGATATCGATATATGGAGTGCTCTCTCGTTGTCCTGTGATTATTATCTCACTATCCTCATCAGCCAGGGGTAGGGCCATAAGCAGGCCTGATACGAATTGGGACGATACATTACCGCCCAGAGTATATCTGCCTCCTTTTAGTTTCCCGTCGCAGGTAAGTGGCAGAGAACCGTTGGGATTCATCGAGACTCCGTGGGCTGCCATCTGTTCATACAATGGGGACAGCGGACGTTGAGGCAGTCTGCCTTCTCCATGAAATTCTGCAGAGGTATCCAATGCTGCAGCTATCGGAAGTAGGAAACGCAGCGTTGAACCGCTCTCGCCGCAATTCAGAATGCAACGGGTATTCTTATTGATTTTCTTGACAGGAGAGACTTTTATGATATCATCTATGATTTCAATTTCGGCACCCAACTGATTAAGACAATCAGCAGTAGCTAGAACATCTTTGCCGTACCCTGTACATCGAATTTTTGAAGGCATGTCAGATAGTGCGGCGCAAATCAGAATTCTGTGCGCAACCGATTTGGATGACGGTATGGAAACTGTTCCTTTTAGCCTGCCTTGAATAATTGCCTTTATCATTTTCTTAAATGATTTCAGAGTAAGTACCGAAGTACTTGAACTGTTCCTCACAATGGTCTAACTCGCTTATGAGAGATGCAAATTTATCATTATAGATTGACAATTCGATATCGAAGTAGAAAACAAATTCGAAGTCACGGTTCGGAATAGGACGGCTCTCCAGCTTGACCAGGTTTGCTCCGATAGCGCTGAAACGTGACATCACACCAAATAATGTACCCGGTTTATTGGGTATTACCATCATGATACTGGTTCTGTCTGCACCCGGATATATGCGAGCCTTTTTTGAGATACAGATGAAACGTGTGTAGTTACTGTCGTAATTCTGGATGTCTTGATCCAAGATTTCCATGTTGTACAGTTCGGCACAACTTCTTGAAGATATCGAAGCTGAAGTTCGGGTCTCGTCTTTTGAGACTTGTACGGCAGCGATAGCGGTATTCTCGCATGGGATTATCTGCACATTCTTTAAGTTACCCAAATAGTTTGAACACTGTTGGATAGCTTGAGGATGAGAATAGATAACCTTCATGTTATTAAGTTTCATTCCCTTAGCACCTAATAACAGGTGATCTATCTTGACACGCGTACTTCTGACAATATGCACATCATATTTCACCAGTTGGTCGTAGATTTCATTGACCGAACCGGCGGTGGAATTCTCGATAGGCAGTATGCCGTATTCGCACATTCCATCTGAGACCATTTTGAAAACTCCCTCGAAGGTCTTATTGTACATAATCTCCGGTATTTCGAAGAGACGTTCTGCCGCTAGTTGAGAATATGCGCCCTCACGTCCTTGACAGGCTACTGTAGCACGAGTGGGGAATTGCTCCGGCTTTGCGCTTATCAGAGCGGACAACTCTTTGAACAGAGGGGAGTCTTTCTCCTTGTACATAGCTTCGTATGCCTTGCTGATATCGAAAATGGAACGGTACAGTGAACGTCCGAAGTCCTCTAGATGAGGCGGCAGAGACTTGGAAATACGTGTCAGAATCTCTCGTTCACGCATCCCATTGTTCACCGGTTCATTGTGTGCTCTCTTGTATTCACCAACGGCATCAACCACCTCCATTCTTTTCTGGAAGAGTTTGCATATATCATCATCGATTGTATCAATCTTTTTTCTTAAATCCGTAAGATTCATAGTTGTTCTGTAGTTTTTAGTAGTGACAATAATTCTTTAGTATTAACCTTGTAAAGTCCGCATTTCCCTATTTCCTGCGGCAATATCAGAGTGATTCCATCATCCTGACATTTTTTATCGGACAAAGCGGCACCATATAACTCTTCGGCATTGTATGGGCAGCTCAAATCAAATCCGTACCGTTTCAAAACCTCGATAATAGGTTGTGAGAAATCGCCGAGACCTTTTTTTGCGCCCATGGCGGCAGCCCTAACCATACCCTTGGCTACGGCTTCTCCGTGAGATACTGTATAGTCGCTGAGTTTCTCAATCGCATGCCCAATGGTATGACCGAAATTCAAAAGACCTCGCATCCCCTGGTCAAATTCATCGGCAGCAACTACGTCACGTTTTATCTCTATGCATCTCTTGATGATCCGTTTAATGTCAGTTGCATTAGGCTCTGATACTGCATTGAACAGATCTGAATCGAGTATTACACCGTATTTTATGACCTCGGCGAATCCGTCACGAAGTACGTTGGGATCTAGAGTATTTAATGTCGCAGTATCTAAATAGACCAAACTTGGCTGATGAAATGCACCAATCAGGTTTTTGCCGGATGGTATGTCTACTGCGGTCTTTCCTCCAATGGAACTGTCCACAGCTGCTAACAGTGTAGTAGGTATCTGGATGTATTTGATTCCACGCTGGTAGATGGCCGATGCGAAACCGGCCATGTCACCTATAACGCCGCCACCCAATGCAACCACGGCATCGCTACGTGTGATATGATTCTCAGCCATGAAGTTTATGAATGCTAAGACATTGTCGGTATTCTTGCTGCACTCACCGTTAGGTATGACATATTTCGAACAAGCCATGTCCGACTTCTCAAGAGATTTTATAACAGTATCGGCATAGAGAGCATCTACCTTGTTATCAGTCAACATAGCCCATCTGCAGACGCCTATTTCTTTTTTGATATAATCGCCGATATTGTTAAGTCCGTTTTCAACGATAACAACATTGTAAGAAGCGGATGCTGTGACTTTTATGTTACAATACTCATTCATAATGGTAATTATTTATCGGATTGTTCCTTGGCAATACGCCCGTCATGTAGCAGAGAACACAGACGTTGCGTGTCTTCGGCTTGAATTGCGTCAATGTATTGTTCAAGATTTGATTTCAATATATTTAATTCACCAAGCAGATTGTCTCTGTTCTCCATGAACAGTTCGGTCCACATATTTTCGTTAAGCCATGCTACACGTGTCAGATCTTTGAAACTGCCTGCACTATAACCTTTATGCAATTGGGCAGAAGGGCTCTTAATATAGGCATTCGATACAACATGGGCCAACTGTGAAGTATAGGCTATCATGCGGTCATGTTCCTCGGCAGTGGTAAACACAACTTGCTTCAGACCCATAGGCTCAAGAAGTTTTTTAATCTGTTCCATAAGTTCAATGTCATCGAACGTTGGCGGTACCACAATCATGGAGGCACCTGTGAACATATTCTGCTTGGAGTTTTTAAAACCTGACAGATGAGTTCCTGCCATCGGATGGCCTCCGGCGTAAATATAGCCATATTTCTTGGCAAGTGAGAATCCGGCTTCACATACCTTGCGCTTGGTACCGCAATCGTCAATCATTAATGTCTTATTAGAGATTTCCGAGGCATTTTTCTCCATAAATTCTATTGCACTGTTAGGATTTACAGCGATATGAATCAGGTCGCAATTTTTGATAGACTCACTATCCAGAATGCCGTCTGTTATACCGGCAATATTAGCATATTCGAGAATGGTACTGTCAATGTCATATCCAAGGACAGTCCATCCGGCCTGTTTATATGCCTTCGCTATAGAACCTCCTATAAGCCCCAAGCCAACTACGCCGATTGTATTATTCATTAATTCAGTAGATTTCTGATGCTGTTTACCTTTTGTGCAACTTCGTCGAACTGAGCCGGAGTCAAAGATTGAGCGCCGTCACAGAGTGCGTGCTCAGGATCATTGTGTACCTCAATTATCAGTCCGTCCGCTCCCGCAGCAGTTGCAGCCATTGACATAGGTTTAACCAGTCTTGATTTACCTGTAGCATGACTTGGATCAACAATGATAGGCAGATGGGAAAGCTCTTTAATCATAGGTATTGCCGATAAGTCGAGCACATTTCGGGTGTATGTATCATAGCTTCTGATACCGCGTTCACAGAGAATGATATTCTCATTTCCGCCCGCCATAATGTATTCGGCACTCATAAGCCACTCTTTAAGTGTGCTGGCCAAACCTCGTTTCAATAGAATAGGTTTTTTGCAATGTCCCAATTCTTTCAGCAATTCGAAGTTCTGCATGTTTCTGGCTCCAATCTGAATCAGATCCATATCTTCGAATAGTTCAAGGTGAGTCGTACTCATCAGTTCAGTTACAATAGGCAGACCCGTTTCCTGACGTGCAATCCTGAGCAGTTCCAAACCTTCTGAACCCATACCTTGGAAGTCATATGGTGATGTGCGCGGTTTGAAGGCTCCTCCGCGTAAAAGTTTTGCACCCGATTTCTTGACAGCCTTGGCTATTTCTACAATCTGTTTGTCCGATTCCACGGAGCAAGGTCCGGCTATCATAGCGAAATGTCCGCCACCAATGAGTACACTATTCTCTCCCTGACCAACCTCTACCACAGTATCGGCAGGGTGGAAGCGTCTGTTCGCACATTTGAAAGGTTCGCTAATACGGGTTACACTCTCGATTATCTCCAAGCTGTTAAGCAGGTCAATGTCAATTTTACTTGTGTCGCCAACGAGTCCTAGCACGGTTTGAAATTTTCCTTCCGACAGATGTATGTCCACTCCCTGTCCCTTTAACCAATTAATCAGATTCTTCTTTTGAACGTCTGATACACCATCCTTAAGTACTGCAATCATGTTATTTTCTGTTTTGTGTTATTTCTGAAAAAAAAAGCCCGAATCTATTGATCCGGGCTTAACTTGTATCTCTATTGTCTGCACACAACAAATCTACCCGGCTAAAAGTCTGGTAAAGTAATAAAAGTAAAAGTATGCAGAACTATTTTTTCTCATATCAACGACAAAGGTATATTTAGCATTTCATATCCAATGCAGTGAAACTCTCTTTATAACATAATTTAACCCTTTTAGCTTAAGATCAATCGTCCTCAGGAATGATGTAGGAGTAGCATCTGCGATGACGATGGTACTGATAATCAAAGTTCTTAAAACCGTTTTGTATGTTATGATTGTCTTCCAGCATGGGTCCGGTCTGAGTATCTATTGCTCCGTTTTTATTGAGGTTCTTAATACCTTCTCTGAGTATTAATGCCTCAACACCCTTATTCTGATCCTCCGGACGTACTCCAATAAGATAAAAATCAATATGTCTGTTATCGTGCAAGTCCCTAATCAAATTTATTATTGTTCGAATTCCCATTTTTCCTTTGCTTGACCTCATGGCTCTGCTTACTGAAGGGGCGAAGAATCCGAAACCGACCAACTGCCTATCAATATTTGTGACCATCAGAGTATAATCCGGTTTACCGACAAGCATAACCAATTTGGAAAGAGATGAAATTTGTTTATCAGTTAATGGAACAACCCCGTGTAATTTCTCAAAGGCAGAATTAATAACTCTTATTGCTTCTTTTATATAAGGTTTTATTTCAATCATACTATGGAAACGCTTGATGGAGTAACCGAATCTGTTTATTGCAATATTTGCTACTCTCTCGACTTTATCGGGGATGGTCTTAGGCACCTTGATTATCATCTCATCCCAATCCCATTTTTTTGTAAGTCCCAGTTTTTCCATGTGGCTTACGTAATATGGATAATTGTAAATGGTGATATACATGTCCATCTGATTGAAGCCGTCTATTAACATTCCCTGTTTGTCCATATTGGTAAATCCCAGCGGACCTATCATTTCGGTCATTCCCAACTCTATTGCCCAAGACAATGCAGTATTAAAAAGAGCCTTAGATACTTCATAATCATCAATGAAGTCAAAACGAGTATATCTAAGTTGCTTAGCCCTGTTTTTTTTATTGGCGGCATGGTTGAGAATAGCGCCGATACGACCGACAATCTTTCCATTGCGTTCGGCTAGCCATAGTCGGCTTTCTGCATAACTGTATGCTCCGTTTTTGTTTGGATCAAACGTATCCATCTCATCACTAATCAGGGAGGGTACGTAATATGACGAAGTCTTATACAAGTCGATAGGGAACTTGAAAAAACGTTTCTTGTCTTTGTTTGTCAGAACTTCAAAAACGCTCAGCATAGCATGTCGGTTATTGTTACTAGCGGCTAATTTGGGAAATAAAATTATTTTTTCCAAATCTTGAAGAGAAAATTACTCAATAATGGCTTAAAACGGAATGAAAATTCATTTTTTAAAAATATGATTGAGAATATTTGGATATAATTGGATTTATTGTAATTTTGCACTGAAATCAAATTTGAAATGATTACAAATACGACAGCGAGAAAAATATTGGACAAAGCAGACATCAGACCCAGTGTACAGAGATTGGCTGTGATGAATTATCTTATTGAACATCGTAATCATCCTACTGTAGATGATATTTTTTCTAGTCTGAGTCCTTCGATGCCTACTTTGTCAAAAACTACTGTTTATAATACTCTACGCTTGTTGGTTGATGGAGGAGCTGCACAGATGTTGACAATACAGGAACACAATAGCTGTTTTGATGCAGACACAACACCTCATGCTCACTTCTTATGTAAACAATGTGGTAGAGTATTCGATATGATTTTTTTTGATTTCAAAGACCGGATACCTGATGAGGTGGAAGGTCATTCGATTGAGGAGACATATCAGTTTTTTAAGGGGACTTGTAGGTATTGCAAAAAAATAAAATGAAAAAACAATTTAAAGATTAGAATTATGAAAAAGAAATTTATTTGCACAGTTTGCGGTTACGTTCATGAAGGTGACAGTGCTCCGGAGAAATGCCCACAGTGTGGTGCTCCCAAGAGCAAGTTTAAAGAGTTGGTTGAGACCGGTGATGCAATCCAGTTTGCCTGCGAGCATGAGCTAGGTGTAGCAAAAGGTACAGGTGAAGAGATGATTAAGGATTTGAATATGCATTTCAACGGAGAGTGCAGTGAGGTAGGTATGTATCTGGCCATGAGCCGTCAGGCAGACCGCGAAGGTTATCCGGAGATTGCTGAGGCTTTTAAACGCTATGCATTTGAAGAGGCTGAACATGCTGCAAAATTCGCTGAGCTATTAGGTGAGGTGGTTTGGGATACAAAAACCAATCTGGAGAAGCGAATGAATGCCGAGTCAGGTGCATGTGCAGACAAGCTTCGTATCGCAACGAATGCCAAGGAAAGGAATCTGGATGCAATTCATGATACTGTTCACGAAATGGCAAAAGACGAGGCTCGTCACGGAAAAGGCTTCGAAGCCTTGTACAAACGTTACTTTGGTAAGAAATAAGGTTTTCTAGTAGATAGAGCTTTTTATAATAAGAGGCAGGCATACAGAGATTGATTTCTCAGAATAGCCTGCCTCAAATTATTATGTAGATATCGTATCCCTCAGGATAAAATAGCTTCAATTAATAATGGTTTTTTTGTTTACTGATTATATAAACAGTCTTTTCCACTCTTGTTCAAAGTTTGGAGTGAAGAACTCTTTTTCCATATTGTCAAGAATCTCTTCACGAGAGAAATATCTGCCTCCGTCCAACTCTTCACTAGGAGAAGGTATCAAATTGCTTACTGTCTTGAAAACATAAACCAACTCGCGCTCACGTAAGCCGTTAAAAACATATTTTGTTATCGGTATTATTTGAATACAGCTGTTTTCAATATCAAGTCCTAATTCTTCTCTTACTTCACGCTTTAATGCAGACATAACGTCTTCTCCGAAATCTATATGTCCTCCTACTGCTGTGTCCCATTTGTCCGGTTGTATATCTTTCCATGCGGGTCTATGTTGCAGATATAACTCACATTTAGGATTGAAAAGATGCAGATGAACTACCGGATGTAGCGGTTTTAACTCTTTTCCTGCATGCGCCCGACCACGGGTGACTTGTCCTATTACGCGTCCTTCTTCATCCACCTCAGGGAG
>CAZYFO010000015.1:0-29616 GCA_964646955.1 uncultured Bacteroidaceae bacterium
ATATATATACCCAGCTTCTTTGCTAGCGAAACCCTGTATGTCTCTACAAATTCAATCAATGTACCGTCCGGATCCTCAATATAAGTAAACTGACCTGAAGCGTCACCCATGTCAAATTTCACATCATCGGGACAGCTGTCAACAGTAAAAGGAAAACCATTCTTCTGACAATGTTTCTCAAATGCACGCATATTCGTTACATCATAACAAACCTGAATGAATCCGGGATCACCCCAGTAGCGGCCTTCAAAGATTTTTCTAGGTGTTCGCTCATTAACTTGAACCAGTTCAATATAACCGTGAGAGAATATTCTAGCAAAGGCACCTTGTGACGGTTTCGAGTAAGCCAAAAGCACACGACGACAATCACAGTCACCACCATTCATAAATTCCATATCGGAGAACTTCCCCTTTTTATCATATACTACAGTATCATATCCAAGTATATCACGATATACCTTCATTGACTTATCAATGTCGCTGACTCCTATCATAGCACCCATCATTCCACCAAAGAGTTTATTCTCGTCGATAAGCACCGGAGCATCCTCAATTATCTGGAAATAATTGCCTTCAATATCTTCCATGAAAAATGTAGGCTTGCCTTCAGGAGTCATCACAAGAGTACCGACATGATCCCATTTGGCAGAAATTTCAGCATGAGCGGCCTGCACATTACGTGACTTGACCTTAGCTGCGAAAATACCCAAGTCTCCTACTGATATCTTAAAGTCAGCTGATTTCGGTTTTCTATCTGAGTACTGCCATATTTCAAATCCGCCTCCACCTTGAAGGTTCAGTGCTATAGCAGCGTGGCGTTTCTGTGGCTTTCCACCAGTATAAGGCAACATACGTTCAGCAACTGTATCATCTTCCAATACTCTTATATCTATTCCGAACATTTTCGAGAACCATTCCCATGACTTATAAATCGATGTGGTACCCACTCCTATCTGTTGAATTCCGGTTATAATAAACTCCTCATTATGCATATTAGAAACTACTTTATTAAAAACTCCCAAAGATACACCAAAAAAACGGTTTATTCTATTACCTTTGTGATGATTTAATCTAACTATTGATATGGAGCTTGGAATTCTTTTAGCCGGTTTGGGAATGTGGGAAATAATCCTTATCGTTCTGGTTATCTTATTATTCTTCGGTGCAAAACGCATACCTGACTTAATGAAAAGTCTCGGAAAAGGCGTTCACAGTTTCAAAGAAGGTATGAATAACATAGAGAAAGAGATAAAAACCGATACACCTGCCGATAAAACTCAAGAAAAGGAAAAAGAGAACAAGGAATAATCCTAATTCTTTGCTAACGTTATGGATGACAGTCCACTCATGACATTTTGGGATCATCTGGAAGCACTTCGAAAAGTACTTTTCAATGTTGTGTTGATTATTGTCATTGCAGCAATCGCCATTTTCTGTTTTAAAGAAACACTATTTGAGATTATTCTAGCGCCGAGTCATTCGGACTTTATTCTATACAGGGCCGTAGTATCTTTCGGCGATGCACTTGGTCTGAATCTGAGACCCATACTGGATTTTCAAGTAGATCTGTTCAGTTCCACTCTGACAGCCCAATTTATGATCCACCTGAAGATTGCCTTTTATTGCGGACTAATAGTTGCAATGCCGTATGTGCTATATCAAATATACTGTTTTGTCTCTCCTGCACTTAAACAAGCTGAAAGGAAATATACGGTAGGTGTAGTTACATGGTCATATTTGCTTTTCATGACGGGAGTCTTTCTAAATTACTTCATTATTTTCCCATTGGCTTTCAGATTTCTGGGAACATATCAAGTAAGCGAAGAGGTACCCAATGTAATCACCCTGGAATCCTACACAGGTATGTTGTTAACCCTAACCATGATGATGGGAATACTATTCGAACTGCCAATATTATCCTGGTTTCTGGCTAAATTAGGTCTAATCAATGCCGATTATATGAAGAAATACCGTCGCCACGCTTTTGTCGCGATTCTGATAGTAGGCGCCGTCATAACGCCAACGACTGACATATTCACTCTAATGATTGTATCCGTGCCGATATATCTGCTCTACGAAGCAAGTATCAGTATTGTAGGAAGTATAGATCGTCAGAAAGCAAAATCCTTAAGCTCTTTATAGAGCCTTTGAACAGGTAGTCCTACTACATTGAAATAAGCGCCCTTTATCTGTTCCACACCAATAAACCCGATCCACTCTTGAATACCGTAGGCACCCGCCTTATCCATTGGCGAATAATTTCTTACGTAATATGATATCTCATCATCAGAAAAGTATGCAAACTTCACCTCAGTAGTCACTGCAAAACTTTTTCGCTTATCTTTTGTCACAATTGTAACTCCGGTTATCACCTCATGCCACTTCCCTGACAACTCCCTCAACATTCTTTTTGCCTCTTCCGCATTTCTCGGTTTACCATAGACACGATTATCCAAGTACACTATGGTATCTGCGGTAATCACCAGTTCCTCAGGAGTCATAGAGGAGGCGTAAGAATCGGCTTTTTGGGAAGATATATAAATAGGAATCTCCTGTCCGGTCAATTCTTCGGGCCACGATTCATCTATTCCGTCAATAGTACGAATAGTAAAATCCACACCTAAGCCCCGCAAAAGCTCTTTTCTGCGTGGAGAGTTTGAAGCAAGAACTATCTTGTAAGGAAGATTCAGCATATCACCATCCGAAAGCATGTTCATCGGTAAACCACTTACCGTGTACCTTCATCACCTGTTCTACAACGTCTCTTACACAACCGCATCCCCCATTATACGGAGATATGTATTTACTTATAAATTTGATCTCCACTACAGCATCGGCAGGACAACAGGGTAATCCACACATCTCCATTACCTGATAATCAGGAATATCATCACCCATATAAAGAATCTCTTCGTATCGCAGATTGTATTTATTCACAAAGTCACTAAAATCATTCACCTTAATAGAAGAAGCGATATAGACATCATTTATACCCAAACCTACAAAACGTTTGCTAACAGACGCTACTTTTGCGCCGGTGATAATACATACCTTTAATCCGTTTTTAACTGCCAATTGAAGAGCATATCCATCCTTGACATTGACTGTTCTGACGGGATCTCCCTCCGGAGACAGAGGCATAATCTCCGTGCTAAGCACGCCATCCACATCAAAAACCATCGCTTTGATGCGTGAAAGATCGTAATTAATCATTATATTATGGATTTTAGAATATTATCTGACATCAACTTGTAAATCTCCGCAAAATCGGGATGAGACTTCAGAGACTCCAAATGAGAGTCCATCACCCTTACATCTCCACGTATTGCGGGACCGGTTTGAGCTTGTGACGGAGGCAATGTTGCAACCTTTTCCGCCGTCTCCTCAATCAAAGGCAACATCACTTTAAAATCAA
Organism: uncultured Bacteroidaceae bacterium; assembly: GCA_964646955.1. GTDB lineage: Bacteria > Bacteroidota > Bacteroidia > Bacteroidales > Bacteroidaceae > Colenecus. Next base: position 3,416 of record CAZYFO010000015.1, read on the forward strand.
CACCCGACTCTTCAAGTAAAACGTTACTGATAGCATACATCCTATTTGTAAAATTGCACGCAAAAACCGCAGCGATATGCAAACGTTTGCGGCTTTCCGAATCCAATTCCTTCACCTTTTGAGAAAGAGACTTTGCCATATGCATTATTTCCTGCAGAACCTGCTCGGAAGAGCCCTCTACAAAAAGCGGTACATTCTGTATATCCACTCTTTTCCCCTTACTAAATGTCTGCATCGGGTATAACACCCCGTACTTCTCTGCTCCCGCGTCCTTCCACAGAGATAGAGGTAGACTGCCAGCTGTATGCACAAACAGAGCTTTTCTATTCAGCGCGACAATCTCCGGTGCCAATTGCATCAGAGCATCATCTTTCAGCATCGATATGTAAATATCCGCATCATGCGGCAATTTATTCAGTGACGTAGTATACGGAACCCTCAACTTCTCCGACAACTCTTTTGCGGATTGTTCGGTACGGCTGTATAGTGCCGATATCTCATGACCGGCAGCCTTAAGCGCGCCACCTATCGAAGTGGCTACATTGCCTGCACCGATTAAAACAATCCTCATTACTCTACCTCATTAAAACCATTGATATGCACCTTCTCCCACTGCAGATTATCCTCGTTAAATAGTTTTCTCTCCATACCCTTGTGTCCGAAAGCTATTATACAAAGCGGTTCCAATGGAGACGGCACATTCAGCAGACTACCTACAATCTCAGAAGCAGGAATACCATCCGCCGTGGCGCGATTACGTACATGCGCCCAGCAGCTTCCGAGTCCAAGGTCCTCGGCCTGTAACTGCATCATTATAGCTGCTATTGAGCAGTCTTCAACCCAAGCATCCGTTAAGGAAGGATCACCGAATACGACCACTGCAAAAGGAGCCTCTGCAACAAAAGAAGCACCGTTAGCCTTGCATTCGGACAACTGGTTCAACAATGTTTTATCATCAACAGCCACAAATTGCCATCCATTGGTACGCTTAGATGTGGGTGCAATAAGTGCTGCTCTGAGCAACAATCTCACCTCATCAGGTGTCAATTGCTCATCAGTAAACTTGCGCATGCTGCGGCGTTGAGCAATAAGCTGACTGAAATTTTCCATATTCTTTCTATTATTTACACATTGCGAAGGTATAAATAAATACTAATTCGCCATTGATTACGAATAAAAAAAACAGATTCTTATACGTTTACGGGCATATTTACGTTATATATTGTGTGAATATAATCGATAAATTGGTTTTTAGGAGATATATTGTGATTTGTATCCTGGCGTTATTTACAGCTTCAGGGTATTCACAGCGTGTCTATATTCATGGCAAAGTCACCAATGAGACCCATGAGCCGGTAGAGTTTGCGACAGTCAATGAGGAACACTTCCTGATAGGTACAATCACAAATCTAAAGGGCGAATACAACATCACCCTCCAGAGCAGGGATACCATATCTCTTGTGTTTAAAATGGTTGGTCATGAAACCAGGAAAAGAGCCCTTTACGATCCAAAAGATACAGTCCAACTGGACGTAATGATGCCCACCAGCGGATACGCTCTGCAAGGAGTAACCATTTCAGATACAAAAAGACAGACAGAAACCATCCAGACAATAACCAAAGAAGGTCTTAAATTCTCACCTGACGCCGGCGGAGGCTCTGTCGAATCCATTATCGCCACTCAGGCAGGAGTAAGCAGTCACAACGAACTAAGCAGCCAGTACAATGTTCGCGGAGGAAACTTTGACGAGAACAGCGTCTGGGTAAACGGAGTAGAGATACTGCGTCCTATGCTGGTGCGGGCCGGACAACAGGAGGGACTGAGTTTCATCAATCCCGATATGGTAGAATCAATAGGTTTCTCAACTGGAGGCTTTGAAGCCAAGTATGGCGACAGGATGTCCTCCGTGCTCGATATCACCTACCGAAGGCCACAAGGCTTCGAGTCATCCCTATCGGCTAGCCTGCTGGGGAGCAGCGCTTTCATAGGTATAGGAAATGACAGATTCTCCTTTTCAGGGAGCCTACGCTACAAGACCAACCGTTCACTGCTGAACACCATGGACACTGAAGGTGAATACGACCCTTCCTTTTTGGATTATCAGACATATGCCAGCTGGACCCCGAATGACAAATGGGACATCAGTTTCATTGGCAATGCTGCAGTAAACAGATACAACTTCACTCCCACCACAAGAAAAACCACATTCGGGACAGCCAAAAATCCCAAACAGTTTTTGGTCTACTTCGACGGTTGGGAGACAGATCAATTCAACACCCTGTTCGGGGCATTTGACATCCATAGAAAATTCAATGAATTCAACTCACTGACTCTTAACCTCTCCGCTTTCGACAGCGATGAAAAAGAATCATATGACATTATTTCAGAATATTGGCTAGACAATATAGACCCCAACCAGCTCTTCAGTGTAGGCGGATTCATGGAACATGCCAGAAACCATCTCTCATACAGTGTAATCAATGCCACGTTAAGAGGTGACCATCGTATAGAAAGCCACAATCTGAAATGGGGAATGGAGATCAAACATGAGTATGTCAAAGACAGAATGCGCGAATGGGAAGCCCGTGACTCTGCAGGTTACACACTGCCATACCGTCCCGGTTCACCGCTAGATATCACCTACTCCCTGAAATCACAGAATGAGATGTCCGAAAACAGAATATCCGCATTCGTTCAGGACAATTGGAAGCATAGTTTCGACTTCGGATTTGCAAGTATCAACGGAGGCATACGCGCCTCATACTGGCGGTGGAATGATGAATTGATTGTCAGCCCACGCCTATCCATTGGATTAGTCCCCACCTTCAATGACAATTTCACCTTCAGATTTGCCACCGGCGTCTATTATCAGGCACCTTTCTATAAAGAGCTGAAAGACACCATAAGTGCAGGCGGAATGTCATACGTAAGACTGAATAAGGATATACGTTCCCAAAAATCGCTTCAGTTTATATTAGGTTGTGATTACCTCTTCAGAGTATTTGACCGCCCCTTTAAATTCACCACGGAAATATATTACAAAAAGCTAAGCAACCTGATTCCGTACAACCTGGATAACGTAAGGATAGTTTACTACGGAGAGAATGTAGCTCATGGTTACGCAACCGGTATTGACATGAAACTGTTCGGTGAATTCGTCCCGGGTACAGACTCATGGATTACCCTTTCACTTATGAAAACCGAAGAAAAGATAAATTGTAAATGGATACCTCGTCCATCCGACCAACTATTCAATATGTCACTCTTCTTCACAGACTATTTCCCGGGTACAGACAAATGGAAAATGACTCTGAAAGGCAGTTTCTCGGACGGTCTCCCATTCGGTCCCTCGCATAGCGGACGTGAGGATGCCCTATTTCGCGCCCCTGCATACAAACGCGTCGACATGGGTATGTCCTATAGACTTCTAAACAATGAAAAAGGGAACCAATACTATGGATTGTCAAAATATTTTAAGAATATCTGGATAGGTTTAGACTGCTTCAATCTTTTAGGCATAAACAACGTAAACTCTTACTATTGGGTTACCGATATCAACAACACACAATACGCCGTTCCGAATTATCTGACGGGTAGACAATTCAATCTGAAAATTCTACTTGAGTTAGGGAATTAAGTTAGGTATTTGAATTATGTAATAAAGTTAGGAAAACAACTGCATAATTTTTGCATTTTTAATATTAATCGCTCCCGGTTTCTTTTTTTGTTATAAGTATATATATTACCTTTGTTGGATTTTTGAAAAGGCCTTTTAAAGGCCTCAGAAAAGATTTTTATACTTAGTAAACCAAAACCAATTAATTATTTTCAAACGAGATGAAAATTTCACGTATTGAACATCTAGGCATAGCCGTAAAGAGTATTGACGAAGTTCTGCCCTATTTCGAGGAAGTGCTTGGACTAAAATGTTACAAGACCGAGGAAGTTGCTGATCAGAAAGTCAAAACTGCTTTCCTAAAAGTGGGAGAAGTTAAAATTGAGCTTCTTGAGCCCACATGCGAAGAGAGTACAATTGCAAAGTTTATGGAGAACAACGGAGGCAAGGGTGGCTTGCATCACCTGGCATTCGCAGTTGAAGACGGCGTAGGCAATGCTCTAGCTGAATGTGAGTCCAAAGGCATCCGTCTTATTGACAAGGCTACACGTGGCGGCGCTGATGGTCTGCACATTGCTTTCCTGCATCCAAAATCAACTGCCGGTGTATTGACAGAACTTTGTGAAGGATAATAAGTGAAGAACATAATTTTTATTACATACAATGGGTATTCAAACTGATAAAATCAAAGAGCTCGTTGAAAAACGTGCTCAAGCTCGTTTAGGTGGTGGTGAAAAGGCTATTGCCAAGCAGCACGAGAAAGGTAAATATACAGCCCGCGAGCGTATAGCAATGCTTCTCGACGAAGGTAGTTTTGAAGAGTTCGATATGTTCGTGACACACCGTTGCCACAACTTCGGAATGGACAAAAAGCTCTATCCCGGTGACGGTGTAGTAACAGGCTACGGCACAATTGACGGCCGTTTGGTTTATGTCTTCGCTCAGGATTTCACTGTTTCTGCAGGTTCTCTGTCAGAGACAATGAGTCAAAAAATCTGCAAGATCATGGACAAGGCAATGACCATGGGTGCTCCAATCATTGGCATCAACGATTCAGGCGGCGCCAGAATTCAGGAAGGCATCAACGCTTTGGCAGGTTATGCTGAGATTTTCCAGCGTAACATCCTGGCTTCAGGTGTTGTACCTCAGATCTCAGGAATATTCGGTCCATGTGCAGGCGGTGCAGTTTATTCACCGGCTTTGACCGACTTTACTATAATGTTGAGAGGCGCTTCATACATGTTTCTTACCGGACCGAAGGTTGTTAAAACCGTTATCGGAGAAGATGTTGACCAGGAACAACTGGGCGGTGCATCAGTACATGCTTCACGTTCAGGTGTAACTCATTTCGCAGTTGATGCTGAAGAAGACGGACTCAAACTGATTCGCGACCTGCTTTCATACATGCCTCAGAACAATTTGGAAGAGACTCCTCTTAAAGCTTGTTCAGATCCTATAGATCGTCTTGAGGACACTCTGAATGAAATTATACCGGAAGATCCAAACAAACCTTACGATATGTACGAGGTTATCGGTTCAATCGTAGATGAGGGAAAGTTCCTGGAAGTTCACGCAGACTATGCAAAAAATATCATCGTAGGTTTCGCACGCTTCAACGGCAAATCCGTAGGTATCGTTGCCAACCAGCCTAAATCTTTGGCCGGTGTTCTGGATTGCAACGCATCACGCAAGGGTGCACGTTTCGTACGTTTCTGCGATGCATTCAACATACCTTTGGTTACTCTCGTAGACGTACCGGGCTTCTTACCTGGAACAAGTCAGGAGTACAATGCAGTAATATTACACGGTGCAAAGCTTCTTTATGCTTACGGCGAGGCTACAGTTCCAAAAGTAACCGTTACTCTGAGAAAATCTTACGGTGGCGCCCATATCGTTATGAGCTGCAAACAGCTTCGCGGCGACCTCAACTATGCATGGCCATCTGCAGAAATCGCAGTTATGGGTGCATCCGGTGCCGTAGAGGTTCTTTATGCTAAGGAAGCTCAAGAGACTGCCGATCCTAAGGCCTTCGTTGACCAAAAGATTCAAGAATATACAGACGCCTTTGCTAACCCATACAATGCAGCCAAGTACGGTTACATCGATGACGTTATCGAACCGCGTAACACTCGTTTCCGCGTAATCAAGGCATTGGAATCATTGGCTACAAAGCGTGTTACCAATCCTGCCAAGAAGCATTCCAACATTCCACTTTAATCGTTAAAGACCTAAATTATGTTTTTATCAATTAACTGGGGTAATGCCCTATCAGTAACTCTCTTTGGGTTTGGCGTCGTAGTTGTTGTATTGGTTATTTTAACTTTTATCATGCAGTTGTTCGGCAAAATGATGGCCAACGCCAAGAAAAAAGAGACAAACGCGCATAAAATTGCTCCTGTTCAGGAAAAACCGGCCGCAGGCCCTTTGACTGAAGCCGAAAGTGCAGCAGTGGCATTGGCTATTTATCAGTATTGCAACGCACATGATGAAGAGAGCCTTGTCCTGACCTTCAATAAATCGGAACAACCTAGCCCATGGAGTTCAAAAGTCTACGGAATCAATAATATAAACAAGTAATGAAAAAATTCAGTTATACAATAGACGGCAACAAGTATGAGGTTGTTGTCAATTCGGTAGAAGCTGGTGAAGCCAATATCGAAGTTAACGGCAAGGCTATCAAGGTAGCCATTGAAAAGGAAGTTAGCGTTCAGACTCCAGCACCTAAAAGAACAGTAGCTGCTCCAAAAGCCGCTCCTGTTGCTCCAAAAGCTGCTCCAAAAGGAGTTCCAGGCCAGGGTGCAGTCATATCTCCGCTGCCTGGTACCATCACCAAAATCATGGTATCTGTCGGTCAAACAGTAAAACGCGGCGAGACAGTAGTCACTATGGAGGCTATGAAGATGGAAAACAGTATCTTGGTAGAATGTGATGGCGTTGTCAAAGCAATTCTTGTTCAACAGGGACAGAACGTTATGCAAGGTGATGCTTTAGTTGACATTGAATAAATATCGGCTATGAAAAGTATTAAACAAATATTGTTACTCACTACCCTATTCGTAGGCCTGTCCATTCCGGCTGCAGCTCAAGAAACAGACAGCTGCTGTGCTAAGAACGGAGAAAAGTGCGAACAGTGCGTGGATAAAGAGTGCTCCAAATCCGACTCTTGCGCATCATCTGTAGCTATTGCAGTTGCCGATGACACTATGGATGAAGATATCAACATCAAAGACAGCACTATGGACTTCCTGAAAAGTTCTGGTTTTGCCCGTATTGCTAAAGACTGGAGAGTATTAGTCATGTTGTTTATCTCATGCCTATTATTATACTTGGCAATTGTACGCAAATATGAGCCATTACTATTGTTGCCTATCGCATTCGGTATGTTGCTTACCAACCTGCCGGGTGCCGGTATGTTCAACTCGGCTCTCTTTGCCGATGGCCATGTCCATTGGGATATGTTCCGCAATGGTGCAGGGTTATTAGACTATCTATATCTAGGCGTAAAACTAGGTATCTATCCCTGTCTTATATTCATGGGCGTAGGCGCAATGACAGACTTCGGTCCTCTGATTGCCAACCCAAAGAGCCTTATGCTTGGTGCTGCCGCTCAATTCGGAATCTTTGCAACATACATCGGTTCCATAGCACTCGGATTCGTTCCGACTCAAGCCGGTTCTATCGCAATTATTGGTGGTGCTGATGGTCCTACATCCATCTTCCTGACATCAAGATTGGCGCCTGAACTATTAGGACCTATCGCCATTGCAGCTTATTCCTACATGGCATTGGTTCCGGTTATTCAGCCACCTATCATGCGTCTGCTTACTACAAAGAAAGAGCGCGCTATCCGCATGAGTCTGCTACGTCCGGTTTCCCAGAAAGAGAAGATAATCTTCCCTATCATGGTTACTATCATAGTATCACTGATGCTACCTGACGCTGCTCCTCTTATCGGATGTCTTATGATGGGTAACTTGGCTCGCGAATGCGGTGTCGTAGACCGTATCAGCAAGACTATGCAGAATGAGATGATGAACATCGTGGTAATATTCTTGGGAGTAACTGTAGGGGCAACAGCTACTGCAGAGGTATTCCTTAAGTGGGAAACCATCAAGATTCTCATAATGGGTATCTGCGCTTTCGGTATTGCTACTGCAAGTGGTGTCCTCTTGGCAAAATTTATGAATCTGTTCTCAAAAGATAAGATCAATCCTCTGATTGGTTCTGCAGGTGTATCAGCTGTTCCTATGGCTGCACGTGTTTCCCAGTTAGTAGGTCAGGAAACCGATCCGGGTAACTTCCTGCTCATGCATGCCATGGGCCCGAATGTTGCAGGTGTAATAGGTTCAGCTGTTGCTGCCGGTATTCTACTTTCAATGTTAGGTTAACAAAATGCTGTAATAACTGCAAAAGGCTGTCGATTGACAGCCTTTTGTTTTTTATGACAGTATGTATATACAAGAATGTTATTAATCAAATATCCAATGCGTATATACTACTTGTCTCGTATGTTATTAGGAGAATTATCAAACGGTAATTAAGCGTCGATTAAGCGATGATTAAAACTGTGTCTTGATAACCTTAATGCTAATCTTATCACCCTTAGGACCTCCAATAAGTTTAACACAACTTATGCTGCTGTCCAATGTATAACCCACAATAGAGCTATTGGAATCCTTTTTACTCTTAATAGGTACAATCACAGCCTTATTCCAATCCGGGAAAGCGTTTTCATAGGCCTGCTTGCCTAATATGTCAGATTCATCATATCCGTTAGCCTTGAGCCACTCAGCTCTCTCAGAATAGCAATACTCAATCAATCTTGAAATATTGCTGAAAGAGTAAGTATTGAATACACTATTTAAAGATGTGACATAAGTTATTTCATTGTCAACAACAGAATTCTTCTCAAAAAAATCATGTAACTCGCTCTTCTTTGCCAACATAATCATTTTCGGAGCATTTGGACTATACTCTACATAGTCTTCATTCAGTCTGGAAAACTTAATACTTGCAGAATTGATTACCGTACCGGCCTCCATCTTCATCTCATCAACCGGCAGGCTTATCTCCGTAAGCAATCCAAAAGGAGTCTTCAGATAAGTAGAGGCGGAATCAGCCAGTAGAGCATCACGTCCAGTGTCACTGAACTTATTGAGCTGCATGACCTCATTATTTCCGGAGAACTCTGCTACAACAGAGAGTAGAGAATCGGCATTACCGCTAGAACTTACCTCCAAAAACTTGAAATTGAGATCCAAGACCGTCTTGTCTATTGCCATAACAGTGCCATCACCTTGAACACATTTTATATAGAACCCTTTGCACACATTCTTCATAAAAGAAGATTGATTTGCAAAATTCATTTTACCGTTAGGCTCATAATATTTCTCAAGCATTTTCTTGGCAAAGGAATCAGGCAGACTGATAGTAATATTCTTGTAATAATTCTTTAACTGACGTATAGAATCGCTTCTATTATAATCCACGGGAGATATCATCACGCTTACAATAGGAGCTGCCGTCTCATCATAAAAGTCCGCAGGATTGAGATCGGCATAATATCTCTTATTGCCATCAATAACCACATCTAACGGATACACCTCAACTTTCAATGCGTTTTTCGGGTCACCGAAGAATGAACTGTAATATAGCCTTAAATCAGCCTTGTATGGCTTAACACCCTGCATCTCATCATCCACCCACTCCGGAAATCTAAACCCACCTATTCCATATACCGAATCGGGAAGTTCAAAATTATCTACACAGTTTAGCTGCGTAATGTAATCCGCCATTAGAAACGACCCGTTTCTCGGATTGGTATATCGACCCAGATAGCACGTTGTCGTTCTATCCAAAAGAGAATCTTCAGTAAGAATAGATTTGGTAGTTGCGCTGAAAGTGACAGTATCGATCTTAATTATATCCTCATCGGGCACCAATGAGATACCCAGAGAAGATGTATCGGCATCACATGAAATCAGAAACAGTACTGCAATAAAACTACCAGCTAACGCTTTGATATTCATAAAACAAGTTATTTATACAAAGACCCGTAAAATGTATGTATAGTTTCAGGTTTAAAATTCTCCTTCTTACATTCCAAGACCGGAATAGACTTTGTTTTTGCATAATCGACCAAACCGAGATCAACAGATTCCTCATTGCGGATTACACCATCTGAAAAATCAATCGCCTTCTTCATCAAAGAATCATAGTTTATCGGAGTAGCAAAACCTCCTGAGTCAGCAAGTTCCATATCCTTTGTCAAGATAAGTTCGGGAAATTTATCACTGAATGAGCCCTTAAAAGCCTTGTCATACAAAGAGTAAACTACCTTGGAATCACGGAATGCAGGCTCATCCTTGTAAGCGGTCTTAATATATAGTGGGATCAATGCAGACAGCCAACCATGACAATGTATGATATCGGGATTCCAGCGTAATTTCTTCACCGTTTCCAAAACTCCACGAGCGAAAAAGATTGCCCTTTCATCATTATCTTGGTATTCTACACCATTTTTATCGCACACGAACTGACGATTCTGAAAATAGTCATCGTTATCGATAAAATACACCTGAATTCTTGCAGATGGAAGAGATGCTACCTTTATTAATAAAGGATGATCCGTATCATCGATTATAAGATTCATACCGGACAATCTGATGACCTCGTGTAATTGATTACGACGTTCATTGATTGGTCCCCACTTCGGCATGAATGTTCTAATCTCATAACCAAGTTCTTGAACACATTGGGGCAATAGCCTACAACAGTTCGCCATGACAGTTTCTCCCACAAAAGGAGAAATTTCATCGGCTATAAATAATACTTTTTTTTCGCTCATAAAGCGGCATTCGGCTTTAATAACGCAAAAATAATGCTAGCAAGACCAGAAATCCATTGAGAAATTTTACTGAATGCCGCTTACCTTCGCTATTGATTATGCAAAGATATAAAAAAAAATCCTCATTTTAGCAAGCACTTTGGTCGAAATTTTTGTAATCCCATAATTAATAACTTATTTTGCAGGATTTTTTTGGAAAGCGTATCGATTTTGAAGTAGTTATTAATACAAACCACTTTTTAGCCTACGCAAAAATCGATATAAAATAATGATAAAGGTAATAACAACCACCAAAGAGTTGAAAGACACTCTTTTAGCCGGTCGCAGCGCCGGTAAGACCATCGGTCTGGTTCCCACCATGGGAGCTTTGCATAAAGGTCACGCATCATTAGTCCGTCGCAGTGTTTCAGAAAACGACATCACCGTAGTAAGTGACTTCGTCAATCCTACACAATTCAACGACAAGAACGACTTGAACAATTATCCGCGGACAATGGAAGCCGATTGCGCTCTACTCCAGAGAGAGGGAGCCCAATATATTTTTGCACCATCAGTAGAAGAGATGTATCCGGAACCCGATACACGTCAGTTTGACTTCGCACCTCTGGACAAGGTAATGGAAGGTCCTAACAGGCCAGGTCACTTTAACGGAGTAGCTCAGATTGTCAGCAAGCTGTTCTATGCCGTCGAACCTGACCGTGCTTACTTCGGAGAAAAAGATTTCCAGCAGCTGGCCATAATCAGAACGATGGTAGAGCAACTAAATCTCAAGATAGAGATAATTGGCTGTCCTATAGTAAGAGAGGAAGACGGCATGGCACTCAGTTCCCGTAACTCATTATTATCCAAGCAAGAAAGAAAAATTGCCGCAAATATATCACGTACTTTGTTCAATAGTCGTATCTTTGCAGCGAAGAACACTCTCACTGCTACCAAACAATATGTCATCGACACCATCAATTCCATAGATGTTTTGGAAGTTGAATACTATGAGATTGTTGACGGAAATACACTACAACCTGTTAGTGAATGGGGCTCAACAAATTATATCGTTGGTTGCATCACCGTCCATTGCGGGAAAGTGAGATTGATTGATAACATCAAGTATAAAGAGTAATGCTAATAACAGTACTAAAATCAAAAATCCACCGAGTTAAGGTTACAGACGCCAACATTAACTATATAGGTAGTATCACTATCGATCAAAACTGGATGGATGCAGCCGGTATAATCGAGGGTGAGCAGGTCCATGTAGTTGATATAACAAATGGAGCCAGATTAGTCACTTATGCCATAAGTGGAGAACGCGGCTCGAAATGCGTCTGCCTTAATGGAGCTGCCGCCAGACTCGTTAGTGTAGACGATATAGTCATCATCATTGCTTATGCTCAGATTACACCGGAAGAGGCTAAAACTTTCAAACCTACAGTAGTCATACCTTAAGGTAAAGGAAGTACTATAAAACAATCGCCGCGAAGCCGTATAGCCTCGTGGCGATTTTATTGTAAGAGAACCCAAATAAACCAACTCAATGGCCGAAAACTTATTTCACCGGCTTGGTAATTCCATCCCTAGGAGTAACCGTCATAATAGTACCGTCATTATCATACATCATTCTTTCTACACAGATATTCCTGCGCTTGTCATTGCTGTTCGGAAGAGTTGCATCATGGTAAAAGAAATAAGATTTGCCCTTGTATTCGACAATACCCGGATGATTGGTATGGGTATTACCGATAGTCTCCATTATTACGCCTTGATAACTCCATGGACCCATAGGTGAATTACTCATCGCATAATGTATTGACTCAGGCAGTCCGGAGGCATATACCATATAATATTTCTTCTTACGTTTATAGAACCATGGCGCTTCTTCAAAATCAACCCCAAACTGAGTCTTATCCTTGATATCGAAAGCCTTGATCTCTCCACTATAAGATATCATATCCTCATTCAACTTAACGCAGTAAAGTGCATTGTTGCCCCAATACAGATACGCCTGGCCGTCATCATCAATGAACACCGTCGGATCCAGATCATCCCAGCTATGGCTGGCATAAGTCGTCTGGCTGTTAATAATAAGAGGTTTTCCGATAGCGTCCTTAAATGGACCGGTCGGATAATCACTTACAGCCACTCCCACTGCTACTCCCGGATCATTCTTTGAAGTAACACTGACATACCAATAAAATTTCCCGTTGCGCTCGATACACTGTGCTGCATTGGCATCACCTGCCGACCAAGAGAAATCCGACGATTTAAGAGGAGTTCCACGAAACTCCCAGTTAACCATATCAGTCGTTGAAAACAACAACCAATCCTTCATGACATATTTTTCTTTAGGGGCATTATTGTCATCATGACCCGTATAAAGAAATAGTGTATCACCAACTACCAGAGGTGCCGGATCGGCCGTAAACATGTCCTTTACAATAGGAGCCTGCGCCATCGCTAATAACGGTGCAGTCAATAGAGATAAAATAATTAATCTTTTCATTTCATATCTGGTTTTTTATCAGTTTTTATAGCGCTAACCTCTTTTTCCTTTTTAGAAGGTGTATTGGCCGACTTCAGTCTAGCCACCTGTTTCTCAAGAGACTGTATCTTCTTATCCTGATTCAGGATTGTAGTCTGAAAAGCATTGAGTTCCTCCACTTCCATATCCTGAGGAAGCGACCACCTTACCCTGCTCATGAAGTCACCCAATATGTTCATATAATTGGTAAATGCATCATACGGAGATTCATAGATGCCGCGATCGATAGCCACTCCATTTTTCTTGGTACTCATAAAACGGAAATTATTTGATGCCTGCAGATAATCCCAGTCCTGACGAATATGCTTATCGTTGCTTAGGCGTACCCTCTCACCTATAGAGTAAAGCTTATCGAATGCCTCACGCTGCATCACATTACCCAACAGAGAGCTAACATCGCGCTCTTCATCCATCCAAGACATCGGATACGGCACGTCGATAGCCGATACCGATTTGTGAGAATGAATAATCTCCGACGGAGTAGAGAAAGTAATGCCGCGTTTCTTTGCACAAGCCGGCAGAGCCTTCAAAAACTCCAGAATATTTGAGCTCAACGGTTGATACATGCCCAATGCACATAGCTCCATGAAGATATTATATATGCCATCCTTTTCATCCATAGCAGCAATCCAGTCAATGTATTTGTCTGCCATCAAAGGATAGGACTCCCATGATTTATTTGAGAATCTAAGACTAATGTCATCCGAAAGTTTGAAATCTCTCAGCATCACCTTAAGATCTGGATTAAGACTGCAATGATACAGAAAGTGCGGACTCTTCCAGCCCAGAATGTGTTGAGCCCCTTCTGTCAGGATACCCTTGAAGCCCATTCCGGCGACCACAGAACCTATCTCATCATCATAAATCATGCTGGAGTTACGGAACACTTTGGGACGTTGTCCGAACAGTTGGTGAATCTTGTCGGAAAGCCTTTTCGTCTCCTCTATAAACCCCTCCTCTCCGTTTGGAGCCAATGATGACAAACCATGCGAATACGGCTCAGCCAAAAACTCCAGACATCCGGTCTCATTTAGTTCGTGCAGCAAATCTATTACATTTGGAGCATAGCGTTCCAATTGTTCCAATCCTACACCCGACAACGAAAGAGCCACCTTGAAATAGCCCTTGTTTTCACGGGACATCTCAATCAAAGCCTTCAATGACGGTATATAGGAATTATTGGCAATATTAGTAATACCCGTCTCATTAGCATAATCATCAAAATAGTAATGATCTGTGCCTATATCAAAAAAACGATACCTCTTCAGATGAATAATCTGATGAAGCTCAAAGTAAAGGCATATGGTTTTCATATCTAAATATATTTTTCAACTTATTTCTGACCCAATAAACTCTTATATCTATTCAAAATCTTCACTCCCACCTTGTCCCAGGTGATGCCGTCAACCTCTTTCTTACCCTCCACCTTCAGGTATTCGTAAAGAGCCTGATTATTACAAATGGAATAGATGGCATCAGCCATAGCATTAATATCCCAATAATCCACCTTAATACACTTATCCAGTATCTCCGCACATCCGGACTGTTTCGAGATGATGGAAGGCACCTCGCACTGCATCGCCTCAAGAGGTGATATGCCGAACGGCTCCGATACGGAAGGCATAATATAGACATCACTGTTCTTCAGACACTCATAAACCTGACGGCCCTTCATGAAACCCGGAAAATGAAATCTGTCTGCAATACCTCTCTCGGCAGCCAGCTTAATCATGGCATTCATCATATCCCCGCTTCCGGCCATGCAGAAACGGATGTCATGAGTACGCTTGAGGACCATGGCCGCAGCCTCCACAAAGTACTCAGGTCCCTTCTGCATGGTGATACGTCCTAAAAACGTCACCACCTTCTCGTGAGATTTCTTTTGCGGAACAATCTCCTCAATCTCCTGCGGCAGAGGCTCAACGGCATTGTGCATGACAGACACCTTGCGCGGGTCTTGATGATACTTGTTTATCACCGTCTGACGCGTCAACTCACTGACACACATAATATGGTCCGCATAATCCATTCCATTCTTCTCAATAGCATACACAGTAGGGTTCACATTGCCTCGGCTGCGATCGAAGTCAGTAGCGTGCACATGTATCACAAGCGGCTTTCCGCTTACCTGCTTCGCATGAATACCTGCAGGATAGGTCAGCCAGTCATGAGAATGGATAATATCGTAGTTCACCGTACGTGCCACCACACCCGCCACTATCGAATAGTTGTTTATCTCCTCATGTAGATTGTCAGGATAACGGCCTGAAAACTCCATACACCCCATCTCATTGGTGTACATATAGTTGAAATCAGCATACAGATGATCCCTGAAATCATAATAATCCTGAGGATTCATCCACGGATAGCGTGACTTCAGAGTATTCCAATCGGGAGTACGATACACGATAGGAACCGTATTCATACCCACAATCCTCAAAAAACTCTGATCCTCATCGCCCCTTGGTTTTGGCAAACAGAAGGTGATATTGACATCGTTTTGCTTTGCCAATCCTCTAGTCAATCCGTAGCTCGCCGTACCTAGTCCGCCGAGGATATGGGGTGGAAATTCCCAACCAAACATCAATACATTCATACCCATACCTTATTCAAACTCATTAATAGTCTTGACCGTTCGCAATATCTCAGCGATATTCATGGCAAATGATACTCCACCTCTTCCTTTAAACGGAGGATTTCCGTCAAACAGTTCCGGAAGAGAACCAACGCAATGCGACGTCATCTCGTCCTCATACCCTATCATTTGTCTCTCCACAAATGACAATCCGCTCATCTTAAAGACCTTCAAATAAGCTTCAAAATAAAATCCTGCAAGCCAAGGCCATGCCGTGCCCTGATGATAGGCATAGTCACGTTCCTTATGTGTCCCTACGTAATTGGGATTGTACCCATTGCTCTTAGGGCTTAATGAACGCAATCCCTTCGGGGTCAGCAGTTCCTTTGTCACTATATCCAGGATTCCCTTTTTCTGTTTTAAATCCAATGGAGAATAGTCAAATGCCACAGGAAATATCATGTTAGGTCTGACACTCCAATCCGGAATGTTGCCATCCACAAAATCAAAAAGATAACCATGCTCATTCAGAAAAACCTTGACAAAAGAGACTCCGGCACTTTTCGCCAAATTCTGCAGCCTCTTGGCGTAATCGGGCTTACCGTATTTCTCTGACAGATTACCCAAGAACATCAGAGCATTGTACCACAAAGCATTTATCTCTACCACATATCCGGTCCTGGGAACCACCGGCACACCATTGACCGAAGAGTTCATCCATGTCTCAGCATGTTCAGCACCATTTATGTGCACCAGCCCGTTTGTATGGACATAGAAATTCACATGCCTGTTGTGACGCAGATAATCCATCATCTCCATCAACAGCTTCCCATATTTATCCCAGGCCTGCTCTTCAGATACATACTTTGCATATTGTTGGATAGCCCATACAGCCCAAAGAAAAACATCCGGATGATCAATCTCGAATATACGACATCTGCACTGATTGCCTTTGATATAATCGCGTATAGCCTCACCGGCCGTATTCATCGCAGACTCAAACTCAAAAGCCTCTTTGATTGCCAATGTCAAACCGGGCAGAGAGATAAACATATCACGCGCCCTACATTTAAACCAAGGATAACCTGCCAGAATATAATGATGGCCATCCTGTTTGTTATGAAACTGATGGGCAGAGTTCTTCAGACAGTGATAGAAATTGTCTCGAGGAATACGATTCCCCACCTCAACAGTGAATGTGCGTTTCAGCCCCTTGGTTTTCACCTCGGATATGCCGGCTGAGAATACCACACTCTCACCTTTCTTTATATTAAACTCAAAATAACCCGGAACATAGAGATCCTCATTGAAATCATATCCGCGTTCCAGTTCTTTGTAATACTCGAATTTGCAATACCAGTCCGGACGGAAGACGAAGTTATTTTCCTTGCTGATCTGCATGAACAGCTCAGGATAACCGGGATACATCCTGGTCTTAATGCCGTTTTCCACCATCTGATAATCTTGACTGGCAAAATCGTTCTTATGGGTGAACTGAAATGCGCTACGGAAGGCCAAGAAGGGCTGCAATCTGAGAACCGTGTCCGAGTGGGCATCCAAAAGGGTGTACCTGATAAGTATTCTGTTCTCATTGTGCTCAAAGAGTTTCTCCTTTTTCAGCAAGACTCCTCCCACCCTATAAATCGTCGTCGGGACTTTATCACAATCAAACTCCCTTATATATTTGTGACCTTTCGGACTGAAATTATTGCCCCAATACTGGTGTACTCCCAATTCAAACTCCGCACCATGCTGAATAACAGTCTCATCCAACGATGAAAGCATCACATGGTTGTCATTGTCCAATTCGGGAATGGGTATCACCAGCAGACCATGATACTTTCTAGTATTGCACTCCACTATCGTAGTACAACTGTAAGCTCCGGATCTGTTGGTTCTTAAAATCTCTCTGGGAAGGGTCTCTTCCAGGTTAGTCAAAAAGGTCTTTTCAAAATGCAGATACTTCATATCAATGAATCTTTAACCTATTATTTTACAAAACTAAGATAATTAGGTTTACTTTTCAAATTTATGGAGAATAAAAACAGCTAAAACACCATTATTTCATACCTTTGCACCGAAGCATAAGATAAGCTACTTGGACGTAATCCTATCACTTGGTTTCAGTTCCCGTTTATTTTATCTATGCCTACAAAAAAATCAAAAAATGAGATAAACCTGAAACTACAATGAAATGAATAGAATAGTATCAAAACAACAGTTTTCAGAAAATGTTTTTAAGTTCGAAGTTGAGGCTCCGTTAATTGCAAAGTCGCGTAAAGCAGGACATTTCGTCATTATCCGTATTGGTGAGAAAGGTGAACGTGTTCCATTGACTATTGCCGATTCAGACATTAAGAAAGGTACCATCACTCTAGTAGTTCAAAAGATAGGTCGCTCATCTACCAAATTATCCAAACTTGAAGTCGGCGATGAGATTACAGACGTAGTAGGCCCACTGGGACAAGCCACTCACATTGAGAATTTCGGCACTGTAGTATGCGCCGGAGGAGGTGTAGGTGTAGCTCCTATGCTGCCTATCATCAAGGCCCTGAAGGCTGCCGGCAACAAAGTTATCTCCGTCTTGGCAGGTCGTAACAAAGACCTTATCATCATGGAAGACCAGGTCCGCGCCAATTCAGACGAGGTTGTAATCATGACCGATGACGGCTCATACGGCAAGAAAGGTCTGGTTACAAACGGTATCGAAGAGATAATACTGCGTGAAAAGGTCGACAAATGTTTCGCCATTGGCCCTGCCATAATGATGAAGTTCGTCTGCCTTCTTACCAAAAAATATGAAATCCCCACAGATGTCTCATTGAACACCATTATGGTCGATGGCACCGGAATGTGCGGCGCATGCCGTGTAACCGTTGGCGGCAAGACCAAGTTCGTCTGTGTGGACGGTCCCGAATTCGACGGTCATCAGGTAGACTTCGACGGCATGTTGAAGCGCATGGGTGCCTTCAGGGATGTCGAACGTGAGGAGATGAACAAACTAGAAGAGTCCGTCTCCGGTACTCAAGAAGAGTGTGCTCTCAATCTGCCCACCATAAAGGCTGCAAACAAAGAGATTGAGTCAATGGACGTACTCTGTGACAGAAACGCCGAGTGGCGTACCCAACTGCGTGCTGAGATGAAGGCAAAGGACCGTACCGCCATTGAGCGTTGCTCCATGAAGGAGTTGGATCCGTCCTATCGTCGTCACAGCCGCAAGGAAGAGGTGAACCAAGGCCTATCCGAAGAGCAGGCCCTCCTGGAAGCAAAACGTTGTTTGGACTGTGTCAATCCTACCTGTATGGAAGGTTGCCCTGTAAACATAGAGATTCCATCGTTTGTCAAAAATATCGAACGCGGCAATTATCTTGCAGCAGCCAGGGTACTCAAAAAGACCAGTGCCCTGCCCGCAGTATGCGGACGCGTCTGTCCTCAGGAGAAGCAGTGCGAAGCAAAATGTATCCATCTCAAGATGGGTAAGAAACCGGTTGCCATAGGCTATCTGGAACGTTTCGCCGCAGATTACGAACGTGAGAGCGGAAACATCTCAGTTCCTGCCGTAGCACCTGCCAACGGCATGAAGATTGCTGTAATTGGCTCAGGCCCTTCAGGACTCTCCTTCTCGGGAGATATGGCCAAGATGGGCTATGATGTCACCGTATTCGAGGCCCTCCATGAGATAGGCGGAGTATTGAAATACGGTATTCCGGAGTTCCGTCTCCCCAATGCCATAGTAGACGTAGAGATAGAGAACCTCAAAAAGATGGGTGTCAAGTTCGTAAAGGACTGTATCATAGGCAAGACCCTTACGGTCGAAGATCTTGAGAAAGACGATTACAAAGGAATCTTCGTCGGATCAGGTGCCGGATTACCCAACTTCATGAATATCCCCGGTGAGAACCTCATCAACATAATGTCTTCCAATGAGTATCTGACACGTGTCAATCTGATGGATGCTGCAGACAAGGATTCCGATACCCCAATCATCTTCGGTAAAAACGTGATGGTAGTCGGCGGAGGCAATACAGCAATGGACTCCGTTCGCACAGCATTGCGTTTAGGCGCTGATCGCGCCATAATCGTCTATCGTCGTTCTGAGGAAGAGATGCCGGCCCGTCTGGAAGAGGTAAAACATGCCAAGGAAGAGGGTGTAGAGTTTATGACACTACACAACCCAATTGAATATATAGGCGATGAAAATGGCCGTGTCAAACAAGCTGTTCTGCAGAAGATGGAACTTGGCGAGCCCGATGCCAGCGGACGTCGCAGTCCGGTAGAGATACCGGGTGCCACAGTGACACTGGACGTCGATGTAGTGATAGTAGCCGTCGGAGTATCTCCCAACCCACTCGTTCCCACATCTATCAAAGGATTGGCACTTGGCCGCAAAAACACCATCGAAGTCAATGAGTCCATGCAGTCCTCCATACCAACTATCTATGCCGGTGGAGACATTGTACGTGGTGGAGCAACGGTAATCCTTGCCATGGGTGACGGCCGCCGCGCTGCCGCTTCCATGAATGAGAAACTGTCAAAGTAAACAACTAAATAGCGAAAGAGTGCCGACAGATTTCTCTGCCGGCACTCTTTTTTGCGCTTAAATTATTAAAACAGACACTCAAGACTGCAGGACCTCAGCCTCATCCTGGTCAGTAGAAGAGATCAGAAGCAACTTGTCGCCCACATGAAGTTCAAGTTTGCCGTCGGGAACCATTGTCTTGTTTCCGCGCTTTACCAGCATCACCAGAATACCTGTAGGCAGTTGCATATTGGCCAGATTATTGCCGGACTCAAGCATCGGAGCAGTGATTTCCACCTCCCACACTTTGGAATCGTTCTCCTCGGGGATAATTATACCGAACGAGTTGCCCTCCTCCTTCATCTTCTCCGTCAGATGAAGCATACGTGCCACCTGCGGAATAGACGTGCCCTGGAAGAGCAGCGATATAATAGTGATGAAGAACACCACATTAAATATGTCTGTGGCATGAGGAATATCCTCAAGCATCGGATATGTCGCAAAAATGATAGGTACAGCACCTCTCAGACCCACCCATGATACAAACACCTTGTCTCTTACCGATATACCCTTGAATGGAATCAGAGAGAGGAATACCGAAAGCGGACGGGCTACCAACATCAAGAACACACCTACCAACAAGGCAAACGGCGCAACGTGAAGCATCTGCTTAGGATTAACCAACAAACCGAGCACCAGAAACATCACGATCTGAAAGAGCCATGTCAAACCGTCTAAGAATAGGGAAACTTCGGCCTTTTTTACAAGCCTCGAGTTTCCAACAATTATACCGGCCAAATAGACAGCCAGATAACCGTTTCCGCCAAACATGTCTGTCAATGCGAAAGTCAAGAATATGGCAGCCAGCAACAGTATTGTATAGAGTGAAGTGTTACTCAAATGAATCTTGTTCATAATCCATACGGTGACTTTTCCGAAACCATATCCGCAGGCCACACCCACAGTAAGCTGGACCACCAGCATACGTGACAGCTCCACTACCGACATCTTGTCCGTCTGTACCACTCCTATAAAAGCCAGAGTCAACAGATAAGCCATAGGATCATTACTACCGCTCTCCAACTCAAGCATCGGCTTCAATTTATGTTTGAGGCCCATGCTCTGAGAACGCAACAGATTGAATACCGATGCGGAATCGGTTGATGACATAGTGGCCGCCAACAGAAGCGCTATTGGGAATGTCAACGTAGCAGCACTGCCCATCCATCTTGAAAGACAGAACACAAAAGCTCCGGTAAACAGAGTAGTCAACATAACACCTGCCGTAGAAAGCACCACTCCCGGACCAATTATCGGCTTTATCTCGGAAAATTTTGTACCCATACCGCCTGAAAACAGTATGATACAGAGAGCAATAATACCCACAAACTGAGTCAAGCCGGTATCATTGAATTCCAATCCCAGTCCGTCGGTTCCGAAAAGCATACCTACAAATAAGAAGAGCAGCAACATAGGCACACCTATCCTGGCGCTCATCTTACTTACAAATACACTTACTAACAGAAGAACTGCTGCAATCAGAATTATATTACTGGGGGTCATCAGTTTATCGGGAATTTTTAATTAATACCAAAAGGTCATTTCCAATTAACCTTTCCATCATCCTTTCCATTAACCTTTCCAAAAGGCGAAGAACACGGCGGCGACTAGCAGCACAAAAGCCACTATATGATTCCAATGAAATGTCTCAGTCTTAAAGCATAGTATTACTACCACAGTAAAGACACATAGAGACACCACCTCTTGAATTATCTTCAGTTGAATCAGGTTAAAAGGACCGCCTGTAATCTCCGAGCCCATACGGTTAGCCGGAATCATAAACATATACTCAAAAAGGGCCAGTCCCCATGATAACAAAATTACCAGAATCAATGGCCAGCTTGTACTTATCTTCATCTCCTGCAATTTCAAATTACCGTACCAGGCAAACGTCATGAAGGTATTTGAAATTATCAACATCAAAACAGTAAGCAATCCTCTCATATTTTCGTTTTAATAGTAGTGCAAATTTAGCAAAATCTGCTAGAACAAGGAGTATTTAAAGCAAAAAGTAATAACTTTGACTGCATCTAAGATAGGCTGCGCTCGACATAATCCAAGTAAACTTGGCTTCTGTTCTCTGATGCACTATCTTTGAAACAAAATTCGAAGATAGGCTGCGCTCGACATAATCCAAGTAAACTTGGCTTCTGTTCTCGCTTGCACTATCTTTGCCCTATAGATTTTTCCGCTATGAGATTAAAAAAGTTACATATTTTGCTTGTTCTGCTGGTCATCAGCAGCAGTGCCATTTCTCAGACACTTCAACGCGGACGTGAACTATTTCTTGAAGAAGATTACTCCGCCGCCAAGCCCATCATGCTGAAATACCTCAAGCAGAAGCCAGACGATGCCAGCCGCAACTTCTGGTATGGAGTATGCTGTTATGAGACAGGTGAGGAGGACAAATCCTTACCCTACCTGGAAAAAGCCGCCGAAAAAACCATCGTCAAAGCATACCGTTATATCGGCGATTACTACTATAAAAGAGAGTCATACTCACTTGCCATAGAAAACTATGAAAGTTTTGTCAGCGGTATGAAGGTAGACAATGCTCTCCACAACCCCGATTTGGAAGAGTTCTATACCCGTCGCGCCGACAGTCTGAAAGCCGTATACCGCATGATACGCAACACCCATATAGTATGCTTCATAGACAGCTTCCTGGTAAACAAAAAAGACCTAAAGAACTTCTATCTGGTAGATCCCTCTGTCGGCAGCTTCCATAAATACGCCGACATATTCGACAGTCCCGAAGAGGGCGAAGTCTTCATGCCCGAGATGGAGACCAGTGTCATCTTCAGCCGTCGCGGTGAAGACGGCATCTACCGTCTCTATGAAAGATTCAAGAGTTTTGACAATTGGGTCGATGAGACACCGCTCCAAGGCATTGAAAGCGAGGGCAACCTACGTTATCCCTTCATGGAGAATGACGGCGTCACCATCTACTATGCCGCTGACGGTCCCGAGTCACTAGGAGGCCTGGACATCTTCGTATCCCGTAGAAACTCCAGCACCGGCAAATTCCTGGTACCGGATAATATGGGCATGCCCTTCAACTCCGAGGCCAATGACTACCTCTATGTCATAGACGAGGTCAATAACCTAGGCTGGTTTGCCACCGACCGTCGTCAGAGTGCTGATACCGTATGCGTATATGTATTCGTACCTGACAACTCCAGACCCGTTTACAACTACGAAGGAGGCGATATCGCCGCCATACACCGTGCAGCGCGTATCATATCCATCAAAGAGAGCCAGACAGACCTGGAGCTGGTACGTACCGCCCGACAGAGACTGACACTATTGGCCTACAGTGAAGACGAAACCCAGGAAGAAGGCTCTTTCCTCTTCGTCATAGATGACCTCACCGACTACCACGAACTCACCGACTTCAAAAGCACTGAGGCACGTGATATGTTCCAGAAATGGAATGACTTGAAAGAAAAATTTGCCACCGACTCCGATAAACTGGAGCAGCGGCGCAAAACATATAGTGAAGGCTCAAAAATCGAGAAAGAACGTATGAGCAGCTCACTGCTCAAGATGGAAACAGATGTACTAACATTAGAAAGAGAGATCCGCGATATGGAAATAAATATACGCAACACCGAAATAAAATTCCTGCAACGATAAACCGCATCACCAATGAGCAAATATTTTCCACCATCAGAACTTATCATCAACAGTGACGGTTCCGCCTTTCATCTGCACCTCAAGCCCGAACAGCTGGCAGACCGGGTAATACTGGTAGGCGATCCCGGACGTGTAGACACCATAGCCACCCTGCTAGACTCCATCGAGTGCGAAGTCAGCAACCGTGAGTTCCATACAGTGACAGGACTATTCCAGGACAAACGTATCACCGTACAGTCCACCGGCATAGGCTGTGACAACATAGACATAGTCATGAACGAGCTGGACTCCCTATCCAACATAGACTTCTCCACACGCACCGAAAAGAGTGAGCATCGCACACTCCAAATAGTACGCATTGGCACATGCGGAGGACTGCAGCCCTTCACTCCCCTTGGCACCTACCTCTGCTCAATCAAGAGCATTGGCTTCGACGGACTGTTGGACTTCTACGCCGGACGCGACCAAGTCAGCGACCTGGCCTTCGAGGCAGCCTTCCGCAAACACATGCAGTGGTCAGACAGACATGCCGCCCCCTACGTGGTCGATGCAGACTCAGAGTTGCTGCGACGCATCATGCAGGATGACAGCCGCATGGTAGCGGGTTGCACCATCTCATGCGGCGGATTCTACGGCCCCCAGGGACGTGTATTGCGCGTACCACTGTCCGACCCAGCACAGAATGAAAAGGTAGAAAGCTTCTTCTTCGAGGGACACCGTATCACCAACTTCGAGATGGAAAGCTCGGCAGTAGCCGGACTTGCAGGCCTCATGGGCCACAAAGCCATGACCGTCTGCATGGTCATAGCCAACCGTTACGCCAAAGAGATGAACACAGACTACCAATCTCTGATGAACGATTTGATAATAAGAGTACTAGAACGTATATGATTCCAGCAGATACCATATGTGCCGTAGCCACCCGTGCAGGTGGAGCCCTGAGTATAATCCGTGTATCAGGCACCGATGCCATCCGTCTCACCGAAAAGATTTTTTCTCCGATGGGCGGCAAGCCTCTAAGCAAACGAGATAGTAACTCAGTCACCTTCGGCCGTATACTGGACCGTGACGGTTCAGTAGTAGACGAAGTGCTGATAAGCCTCTTCCGCGCTCCCCACTCCTTCACCGGCGAAGAGAGCACCGAGATATCGTGCCACGGCTCAACATATATACTGCAACGCATCAACGAACTGCTCATAGACGCAGGCTGCCGCCAGGCACTACCCGGCGAATACACCCAGCGCGCCTTCCTAAACGGCAAGATGGATCTGAGCCAGGCCGAAGCCGTAGCAGATCTTATATCCTCCACCTCTGCCGCCACTCACCGATTAGCCATGAACCAGATGAAAGGAGGATTCGGCAATCGGCTTCGTGAGCTGAAAGAACAGTTGTTACAGTTCACCTCAATGGTAGAACTGGAACTCGATTTCAGCGAAGAAGATGTAGAATTTGCGGACCGTAGCCAGCTAATGGAACTGGCACGGAGAATAGAGACCGAAATATCCTCTCTGGCAAACTCCTTTCAGACCGGAAATGCCATAAAAAACGGCGTACCCGTAGCCATCATAGGCAACACAAACACCGGCAAAAGCACCCTGCTAAACCTGCTTTTGAATGACAACAAAGCCATTGTAAGCGACATACAAGGCACCACACGTGACAGCATCGAAGACACAGCCACCATAGACGGCGTACTATTCCGCTTCATAGACACGGCCGGAATCCGTTCCACCACAGACGTCATAGAGTCAATGGGCATAGAACGCACCTTCCAAAAAATAGATCAGGCAGAAATCATCCTCTGGCTGATAGACAGCACCAGACAAGAGGCCGAGATATCCGAACTGCAAGAAGCCATCCTGCCCCATTGCAGTGGCAAACATCTGATACGCGTCTTCAACAAAGCAGACTTGTTGGCATCATGGGCCACCGCCGATACCAAACAGCCTCAACGGCCGGATGCAGACATCTACATCTCCGCAAAAAAGCAGATAAACATTGATAAGCTTAAACAGCAGCTACTATCCGCAGCCGCCCTGCCCGAGATAGGCGATCAGGACATCATTGTGACAAACGTACGTCATTACCAGGCCCTCACCCATGCCCAAGAAAGCATCCAACGCGTCCTTCAGGGCCTGGGTGACAACATATCGGGCGACTTCCTGAGCCAGGACATCCGCGAGTGCATCCACCACCTCTCCGACATAATCGGCGAAGTAACCACCGAGGACATCCTCGGCAACATCTTTGCCCACTTCTGCATCGGAAAGTGAAGTGGGTTTTTGAGGGGAAAACAAAGCACTAATAAAACACTAATAAAGCTAGTAAAATGCTGATAATCAACACTACTTGATTATCGGCTTGTTTCTTATTTTATCTTAAAGAATTTGGCGTTTTACCTTTTTGGGCGT
>CAZYFO010000016.1:0-16546 GCA_964646955.1 uncultured Bacteroidaceae bacterium
AAATGCTGGCTTTCTTTACAAGAAACAAGGACCTGAGTTTCTTCTATAATACTGAGGAATCTGTTTACAATAGAGCTACAGACTAAGGCTCAAGACGTAAACGTTTTATCAATAAAAAATGGCGGGTTCTCTATGGGAACCCGTTATTTTTTTGTCCTGCAATGTTGGTTTTTTGTGAAAAAAATTGTTATCTTCGCAAAAGATAAACATTTGATTTACAATTTCTAGTAACATAAAACCATGGTTTTGTGTCTAAAAGTCCTTCTTCTTTTTGATATGGATACAAACGAATAATATGTTGAATATGAGAATAATTATTATAGCGAACAGACTGCCAATAAGGATTGTCAAAGAAGAGTTTGATGAATTCCAGTTGGTGAAGAGCGACGGGGGATTGGCTACCGGTCTAGACTCTCTTGGTCTTGAAGATGCTGAGAAGCATTGGATTGGCTGGCCAGGGATGGACGTAAAAGAGACGAGGATAAAAAACAAGCTGAACAAGATACTGGAGACGCAGAACTTTCATCCGGTATATCTGTCGGATAATCAGATTAATCAATACTACGAGGGTTATTCGAACAGTGTGCTGTGGCCGCTGTTCCACTATTTTTTCTCTTTCGTGGAGTACGATGAGCGAAACTGGATTATATACAAGCAGGTTAATGAGCTGTTTTTTGAGGCGGCAAAGAAGATAGTCAGGCCGGGGGATCTGGTCTGGGTGCAGGATTATCAATTGATGTTGTTGCCCAAGATGCTTAGAGACGGGATAGGCAAAATCAGGATTGGATACTTTCATCATGTGCCGTTCCCATCTTATGAGTTGTTCAAAGTGTTGCCTGAACGTGATGAGCTGCTCACTGGGCTGCTCGGTGCCGACCTGATAGGTTTCCATACCTCCGATTACATGAGGCATTTTGCGAATTCCGTATCCAGGGGGCTGAAGCTGGATATAAATATGGACTGTGTAATACAAGGGCACAATAAGGCTTATATCGGCGTTTTCCCGATGGGTATCAATTACGACAAGTACCATGACGCAGCGATGAATCCCTCTATTGTGGAGCATGTGAAGGAACTGAGGAGCAGTTATGGAAAGGATAACAAGCTGATTGTTTCGGTGAACAGGCTGGATTACAGCAAGGGACTGCTTCATCAGATAAAGGGCTTTAACATGTTCCTGAAAAACCATCCCAGCTATAGAGGCAAGGTCTCTCTGCTGATGATTATAGTGCCGTCACGTGATAAGGTGAATAAGTATGCGAATCTGAAGAAGTCTATTGACGAGAGCATAGGTTCGGTGAATGGCAAATATTCTACCCTTGGTTGGGTTCCGATACATTATTTCTATCATAACAACAATTTCGAGGAGCTGATAGCCATGTACTCTATGTCTGATATTGCACTGGTGGGCTCTCTGAGAGATGGGATGAATCTGGTGGCAAAAGAGTATGTGGCTACAAAGGTGGATGGTCAGGGTGTGCTGATATTGAGCGAGATGGCGGGGGCCGCTGTCGAGCTGAGTGATGCTATTCTGATTAATCCCAATGATATAAGGCAGATAGATGCTGCTATAGTTAAGGCTCTGAGGATGCCGATAGCGGAACAGAAGGAGAGGATGGAGAGGATGCAGGAGATTATATCGACCCATACGGTAAAGAAATGGGCTTCGGATTTTATTTCAGGTCTGTTGAGGGTTTGCGACAAGAATATTTTGATGAACAACAAAGAGTTGAATGGTCCGAAAACAAGGGCTATCCACAGTTCATACAGGAAGGCTTCCAAGCGTTTGCTGGTGTTTGACTACGATGGCACTCTTTCGAGTTTCAAGGATAATCCTATTGACGCTTATCCGGGCAAGCCTCTGTTGAGATTTCTGAAGAAGATTGCTTCTGACAGTAAGAACAGGATTGTGATTTCCAGCGGTAGGGATAAGGACACGCTGGAGAGGTGGTTCGGAGGCCTGAATATTGATCTGGTGGCTGAGCATGGGGCCGCTCATAGAGAGGGCGGAAAATGGGAAATTCTTATTGAGGATGTGATATGGGAAGATGAGATATTGAAGATACTGAGAGAGTTTACGAACCGTACTCCGGGATCACGGATAGAGATGAAGAAGACGGCGCTGGTATGGCATTTCCGTGGTGCCGATGACTGGTTGGCTCTATTTATGGAACAACAGCTGATTAATGCTCTGATAGGTCCGTGTAATCACTATGGCCTGCAGATAATGAGAGGCAACAAGATTGTTGAGATAAAATATCCTGAGTATTCGAAAGGCAATGAGATAAAGCGTCTTTTGAGCATGGAGAGGTACGATTTTATTATGGCTATGGGCGATGATGTGACTGACGAGGATATGTTTATGGCTATCCCGTCCAAAGGGTATAGCATAAAGATAGGAGGTCCTTCCGACAATGCAAGGTATTACATATATCAGCAGAAGGATGTGAAGCCATTCTTATACCAGGTGTGTGGAAAGAATGATATCTAAGGGATAACCGATGCAGTTTATGGACGAATGAATTTAGGCAATCTCACTTCGTCGGAGAAGAGCATGGCTGTGTCAATAAGTGCCAGATGTGAATATGCCTGTGGAAAATTGCCCAGCTGTTGTTTGGTTTCGAAATCCAGGTCCTCACTGAAGAGCTTTACATGATTGGAGTATGAGAGCATTCTTTCGAACAGATGTATGGCTTCTTCACGTCGACCGGTAACATATAGGCCTCTTACCATCCAGAAATTGCATATTGTGAAGGCTGACTTGGGCTTGCCGAAGTCATCGTTGTGATTATATCTGAACATCAGTCCATTATAGCTGAGATGTTCATATATGGCATCTACGGTCATCTTGTACTTGGGATCATCGGCTGAGATGAAACCGTATTTTTCCATGAGCAGCAATGAGGAGTCATAGTCTAGGCTGGAGTATGTCTGTGAGAAGCATTTTATCTCCTCTTTCCAGCCGTTCTCAAATACGTCTTGTTTGATTAGCTTGGCCTCTTCTTCATATAGTGTGGCATAACGGTCGTTGTCGAAAAGCCTGGATATTTTAGCGGCTCTGTCCAACGCTACCCAGCACATGACTTTTGATGAGACAAACTGCTCTTTGTAGTTACGTATTTCCCATATTCCGCTATCGGGGTTGCGCCACTCCTTTATGACTATACGGCAAACATGTTTCACAACTTCAAAGAGGTCTTCTGTTTCGGAGAGGGTTCCACGGAAATGGATAAAACACATGTATATGACATTCATCAGGTAGCCATAGATGTCGTTTTGTTTCTGCGAATATGCGGCATTGCCTATCCTAACTGGACGTGAGCCTTCGAAACCGCTCAGATGGGTAAGCTCTTTTTCTTCAAGGGTCCGCTCATAATGAATGCCATACATTATCTGAAAATTGTCCGATTTGGAATGGAGTATGTTCGAGATGAAGTTTATGAACCGTCTGGCGGCTCCGCTATGGCCTATCTGGATAAGTGTATCTATCGACATGGAAGCATCGCGCAGCCAGCAATAACGGTAGTCCCAGTTGCGCACATCTCCTATAATCTCGGGTATGCTGGTAGTTATGGCGGCCAGAACGGCACCAGTGGGGTGGTAGGACATGAGTTTGAGTACCAGCATGCTCCGCTCTACATAGTCGTTGAAGAGGGTATATTTTTTGGAACGGTTGGACCAGTTCATCCAATAGATTTTGGTTCGTGAATATTCCAGATAGACACGCTCCATATCGATACTGATGACTTTCTGATTATAGGATACAAGCAGAAACTCATTGGAGGTGAGCTCTATCTCACGGAAATCGGATATGGAGTCTAAATCCAGGCTGGAATAGAGATATATGGTGTCCTCGCGTTCACTTTTGAGGTATGTCTTAATGTGGTTTTGTTCGAATACATGGTAGACATCTCCGTCTGCATAGTTGGGCCTTGGATTATACAGTATCTTCAGTCTGGGATGCCCGCTGACTAGGTTTATCATTCGGTACAGTTCGGTGGGCATGTAGTATTCGGTATTGTCGCCGGCCTTGTATCTGGGCATGAAATCGACTACTTCGAAGCTGCCTTCGGCGGATTCAAAAGTGGTGGTCACTACGTTGGTATGGGGTATGTATTCCTGTGTTATCCTATAGTCAGGGGAGACAACTATTTCCAGGCTGCCTCCCTTTTCCTCATCAAGTATTTTTGCAAAGACCGATGGTGAGTCAAACTTGGGTAGGCATAACCAATCTAAACTTCCTTTCTCAGAGATAAGGGCGGCCGACCTACAGTTTCCAACGACTGAATAATTTAGATTTTTCATTTGAAGTAATTTTATCTATATATGGCTGATAAATATACAACATTTCTGTCAGAATTGTAGTATGTGGCCTATAGAAAGTAAAGTTGGCTCAGCACGGATGCGTACTGAGCCAACTTTGTTATTGTTAATAGGATTTTAGGCCGCAATTATTTGCACTTCAGATCCTTTTCGAAGACTGAGAAATCGAACTTGTTTATGTCGCTTGATTCGCCGTCCTGTTTTGTAACATAGACATCTATAAGGTTTGAATAAGTGTCTGTGGAGAACAAAGTCAAGGAGAGATTCATATTGTACAATACGGGATCTGTGATATCAAGTATGTCTAAGCGGTAACAATAATTGTTCTCACAGATAAACATGATATAATCGAATGTAGTTGTTTTGCTTCTTAGGGTAACAGTGGATATGATCTTGTTTGTGAGTCCCGGAACATCCAATTCGCAATTCATAGTTCCGTCTTGTATTGTGAAGAAATGGACGGGTGATTCAAAAGTGGTAGCTTCCTCATCTCCGACGGTTTTCATGGAGGTAGAGTATATCTCACAACCTTCCAGGCATGATGGAACTCCCTTGGTGTAGTTAAGCACTTCATAGTTGTTTTTGGAGAAGAATGCTCTCACTTCGCTCTCTCCGATTTGTGCTTTTGCATTACAGAGTACTAGCAGAAGGCCTACTATTAACAAAGACATTTTTTTTCATAAAATATTATTTTTTGTTGGTTATGTTAGGATTTAGATTACAAAGTACTGATAGAGTGCAAATTTATATTCTTTTTATTTATATTTCATCACGATGATGTTTATTTTTTCGTTACATTGAGTTATCTTCGCGAAGTTTGTTACTTAACAAACAAAGAACTAGAAAGGACCTAACTAATTACCTAAAAAAATGAGAGTTGTAATAGATTGTGACGATGCCGCTGTAGGGTTGAAGAAGACTCTGGTGGATTACATGCGAAGTGAGGGGGTGGATGTTACAGACCTGGATTATCTGGGAACAAAGAATGATGCTTTCTATCCGGAGATAGGGTATAATCTGGCACTTAAGATTAAAGATGGCTCTTTTGAGCGTGGTATTCTGATATGTGGGACAGGACTGGGTATGGCTATGATTGCCAACAAGGTGGAGACTGTTTTCGCCGGTGTGTGTCATGATGTGTTCTCGGCAGAGAGGCTCAGGAAAAGCAATGACGCACAGGTGTTGACTATGGGTGCAAGAGTGATAGGGCCGGAGCTGGCAAAGACTATAGTAGCCGCTTGGCTGAGGTCTGAGTTTCAGGGCGGAGGCTCACAGCCTAAGGTGGACCAGATGAGAGAGTTGGAGAGGAAATCGTTTCATCCTTAAAAAAACAGGGTCGATATGCAGAAGATAATTAATAACCCGGGCAACGTGGTTGATGAGATGTTGCAGGGTTTTGTAAGTGTTCATTCGGACTTGGTGACGGTGACTGATAATGAGCGTGTGTTGAAATACAAATATGCGCCGGTAGAGAATAAAGTGGGTATTGTAACGGGAGGTGGTTCCGGTCATAAACCCGCTTTTATTGGTTATATAGGGCACAACATGGTGGATGCCGTGGCTGTGGGCGAGCTCTTCTCGTCTCCTCCCGCACAGATGTTCTACGATGCGATAAGGGAGGCCGACGGCGGCAAGGGTGTGGCTGTTCTGTATGGTAACTATGCCGGCGACAATATGAATGTGGCTATGGCCATGAAGCTGGCTTCGGATGACGGTATCAAGGTGGGCAAGGTGGTGGCTAACGATGATGTGCCATCGGCTCCTGCTTCGGACAGAAATAAGCGTCGTGGAGTGGCCGGAGAGATACTGATGTGGAAGGTGGGTGGTGCCAAAGCTTCAATGGGCGGCTCTCTGGAAGAGGTGTTGGCTGCAGCTCAGAAGGCTATTGACAATACGCGCAGTATGGGTGTGGGCCTTAGTCCGTGTGCTATACCGGAGGTGGGTCATCCTAATTTCGTAATTGAGCCGGGCACAATGGAGGTGGGCATAGGCCATCACGGCGAGCCGGGTATCGAGGTGGCTCCGCTGGAGACAGCCGAGCAGATAGCTGAGCGTATGTGCAATGTGGTGCTGCCCGATATGCCATTCGTGGAGAATGACGAGGTGTTGGTGTTGATTTCGGGTCTTGGCTCTACTCCTGCCATGGAACTTTACATACTGTTCAATGAGGTGAAGAAGATTATGGACGTTAAGGGCATCAAAATATACAAGGCTTTGGTGGGCAACTATTTTACATCTCTGGAGATGGCGGGTGCCACTCTTACGGTGATGAAACTGGATGAGGAACTTAAGTCTTGTATTGACTTTGAGGCTGAGTCTGTGGGGCTTAAGATGTTTGAGAAAGGCTAATTCATGGCCTAACTCATGGCCTAATTCATGAGAATCTAATTACTATATATTTTTAAGGGAAATCCAATTAAAGAGTGAGAGAAATTATGGAGAAGTTTTCACAGGAGGCGGGAATATTGGCTGTTGACAGGATAATTCTGGCCATTCAGGAGAATAAGCAGTATCTGAGCGATATTGACGGGGCCATTGGTGACGGTGACCACGGCATAAATATGAATAAGGGTTTTACTCTCTGCCGCGAGGCTCTGGACAAGCAGCCGGGAGGCATGGCTTACGGTCTGCAGACTCTGGGTAAGATTTTGATGCTGAAGATAGGCGGTTCAATGGGACCATTGTACGGTAAGTTTTTCTTGGGAATGGGCAAGTCTTTGGACGGAAAGGAGATGATTGGGGCTGAGGATTTTCAGGAGGCTCTGATAGCTGCCCTTGATGCGGTACGTTCGATATCGCAGGCGGGGGTAGGCGACAAGACACTGATGGATGTGCTGATTCCGGCGGAGGGTGCTTACGTGAAGGCTGTCGCTGACGGTCTTTCGTTTGAGGCTGCACTGGATGCCATGAGCAAGGCTGCCTTGGAGGGTCGTGACAGCACTGTCGATATGGTGGCAAAGATAGGCCGCTCAAGCCGTTTGGGAGAGCGCTCCAGAGGGGTGATGGATGCGGGCTCTGCATCGTGTTATCTGATTTTGGATACAATGGCGAAGACGATGAAGGATCTTTTAGCAACAAAATAACAGAACGCTATGCTGATTATCCTTTTGCTGGTGGCGATTATCTTTATAGTGATTTCCACAACTAAGTTCAAACTTCATCCTTTCTTGGCACTTCTTTTTGCAGCTATCGGATTCGGACTGTTTTCGGGCATGCCGCTGGGTGAGATAATAACTTCAGTCAACAATGGTTTCGGTAATACGGTAGGCTCGATAGGCATAGTGATTGTTTTGGGCTGTATTATCGGCACTTTTCTGGAGGAATCGGGTGGTGCCTATATTATGGCGCGCAGTATGATGAGGCTTGCCGGTGAGAAAAGGGTTCCGCTGGTGATGCTGGTACTGGGCTATTTCATCTCTATTCCGGTTTTTGCAGATTCGGGATTTGTGATTCTTACTCCGCTGAACAAGGCTCTGTCCAAAAGGGCCAAGATAACATTGGCATCGACTGCAATAGCGCTCTCTCTGGGGTTGACACTGACGCATTGTCTGGTGCCGCCTACCCCGGGACCGATAGCTGCGGCCGGCATTATGGGGGCCGATCTGGGTCTGGTTATCCTGACGGGTATCATTGCCAGTTTGCTGGCGGGGGTTGTGGCATTGGTTTTTGTTACAAAATATGCGACCCGCATATATATTGATCCAAATCCCAACGAGAGCGATGAGGATATTGTGGAGAAGGTTAAGCAGGCTCCATCGGCTGTGAAGTCTTTTATTCCGGTGATTGTGCCTCTGCTGCTGATTGTGTTGAAGTCTCTATCGGATTTTCCTTCCAACCCTTTCGGTACAGGAATAATCAAGACGATATTCGGTTTTATCGGACAGCCGGTAGTGGCTCTACTGATTGGTATGTTGCTGGCATTGAGGCTACCTAAGAAATTTGACCTTGAGATGCTGTCTACAACCGGTTTTGTGGGTAAGTCGCTGTTGTCTGCTGCCATAATAATAATGATTACTGCTGCGGGCGGCTCGTTTGGAATGATACTGCGTGATTCGGGTATTGCAGATGTTCTGGGTGACTCGCTGTCTAAGATAAATCTGGGCATCTGGTTGCCGTTCTTCATTGCTGCGGCTCTGAAAACGGCGCAGGGCTCATCGACGGTGGCTATCATTACCACAGCCTCGATTATTGCGCCGCTGATGGGTGTGCTGGGATTTGAGACTGCGCTGGAGAAGGCGCTGGCTGTATCGGCTGTCTGCTCGGGAGCGATGGTGGTGTCTCATGTGAACGACAGTTTCTTCTGGGTGATAACGCAGATGTCCAATATGAACATTAAGACGGGTTACAAGCTGCATACGCTGGGTACGCTGATCTGCGGATTTACGGCCATGCTGACGGTTTGGGTGATATATACTTTTTGCTGCTGATAAATAATAATTGAATACTAATTACAATATGGAGAAGAAAAATATTCTTGAGATTGAGTCTGTCTATACAGCCAATGCTTTTCAGATAGGAAAGGAGGCTTATGTGGCAGCCGGTTCGGAGACTACTCCGCAGGTTTATCTGTATAATATGTGTACCGGCAAATCGGAACTGGTGTCCGGATGTCCGGGTGGTGTGATGAGTTTTGTTCCGGTACCGGGCAAGGAGAATGTGTTCTATTCGATAATGGGGCTTTTCCCTCCCTTTATTGGTGCCGAAGGGGGCCTGTTCATGCATATCAAGCATGGCGAAGAGTGGGAGACAAGCAAGGCTATGAAGCTGCCATTCGCACATCGTTGCGACATTATAAACCGTGACGGTAAGAACTATCTGTTTGCGGTGTCGGTGAGCAAATTCAAGGAGAATCCTGCCGACTGGTCAAAGCCGGGTGAGATATATCAGATAAATCTGGATGACAAGACGGGGTTACCGCTTATTCCGAAGCTGATAGACAGTAGTATTACACGCAACCATGGTATGCTGAAGGCCAAAGTGAATGGTTTGGAGACGTTATGCGTATCGGGAGCTGAGGGTATATTCTATTTTGAGCTCAAGAGTAACGGGAATTGGGTGTTGAGCAGGCTGTTCGACAAGGAGGTGAGTGAGTTTGGTCTGATAGATCTGGATGGTGATGGCCAGGATGAGCTGGTTACTATTGAGCCTTTCCACGGTGAGCATCTGAATATCTATAAGAAATCGGAGGGTGAGTGGAAACTGATTTTCGGTGATACGCTAAGTTTTGGACATGGTCTCAGCTGCGGCATGTTCCACGGAGAGCCTGTGATTGTGGTGGGAAATCGCCGCGGTTCGTTTACTCTGGATATGTTTAAACCGGTTGATGTGAAAAACGGAAAGTTCTCACGTCAGGTGATGGAGGAACTGGCCGGTCCTACTCAGACTCAAGTGTTCAGGGTAGGTGATACCGACTATATTCTAAGTGCTAACCAGAAACAGAATCTGGTAGCCCTATACAAGTAAGGGAATCATATTATATATTGAGAGCCGGGTATATTCATTAAGTTCTGAATATACCCGGCATTGTTTTATTATCCCTGTTTATTTATTTTCTTCTCTTTACTACTACGTTGGCCAGTTTTTCCCAATACTGGATGATGCCGCAGTGGTCATCGTTCTGTTTGCCGTCGGCCTTCATGGCTTTCATGGCTTCCAGAATCTGGGTGGTCATCGGAATAGGTGCGTCTATTGCCAGAGCTGCGTCACGTACGTTAAGCAGGTCCTTGGTATGCATCCAGATGGGGCCGCCCGGTTTGAAATTGCGGTCCAGGATGAGTGGCATCTTGGCATCGAGTACGGTGCTGCCTGCCAGTCCACCGCGAATGGCCTGATATACTTTCTCGGAATCTACGCCTGCCTTCTCGGCAAAAACCATGGCCTCGGATACGGCTGCAAGATGCATGGCTACCATTATCTGATTGGCCAGCTTGGCAGTGTTGCCGCTGCCTATCTCACCTATCAGGATGGCTGAGGCTCCCATGGAAAGGAGGATGTCCTTGACTGATTCGAAGACCTCTTTTTTGCCGCCTATCATGATTGACATGGTGCCGTCAATGGCCTTGGGCTCGCCGCCGCTGACGGGGGCGTCTATCATCTCTACTCCTTTCTCGGCGGCTGCAGCGTACATTTTTTTTGCTACGACGGGAGAGATGGAGCTCATATCGATAATTATGGTGCCTGGTTTTGCACCTTCGAGTATACCGTTTTTACCTGCAATAACCTGTTCAACGTGGGGAGAGTTGGGAAGCATGGTGATGACTATCTGACTCTCTGAAGCTACTTGACTGGGCGAGGAGCCTCTCTTGGCTCCGAGAGCCATTACTTCCTGTACGGCAGTATCGTTGATGTCATATATCATTAGTGAATAGCCTGCCTTGAGCAGGTTCTTTGACATGGGTTTTCCCATTACTCCAAGACCGATAAAACCTATCAGTTTTTGTTTGTTATCCATTTTTGAATACTATTTATTTTGTTGCTAATTGTTTTTCAATATTTGAGGTGTAAAAATAGGATTGTTTTTTAGCTTTGTGAAATTTATTGACCGAATTCTGTAGTTTATTTGTAACATACGTTCCGTGTAATTTCCACTATTATTGTTTATAATATGCAAAAGGAGAAGGTTGTATTGTTCTGGTTCAGAAGGGAAATTCGTCTGGAAGACAACAGGGGGCTCTGGGAGGCGCTTAGGAGTGGCTTTCCGGTGTTGCCGGTGTTCATCTTTGACAGTGACATTCTGGATGGGCTGGAGGCAGATGACGCGCGGGTGACCTTTATTCACGACTCACTCGAGGAACTGTCAGAGGTCTTACGTACCAGGTACGGGAGCGGTGTGTTGTGCAAGGCCGGCAATGTGATCCGGGTGTTGAAGGAGCTGCTGGACGAATTTGATATTCTGGGTGTATACGCTAACCGTGACTACGAGCCTTATGCTTCTAGGCGGGATAGCGAGGTGGAGTGGCTGTTGGCCGAAAGCGGGGTAAGACTGCATCTCTATAAGGACCAGGTGGTCTTTGAGGGTGGTGAGATAATGAAAAAGGATGGAAATCCATATACTGTTTTTACTCCTTATAGAAATAGCTGGATGGAGAGACTGATGGAAGAGCATCTGACGGACTATTCTCCGGGTAGCGGGGCTGAATTCAGGAAGGGAAGTTTTAGGATGCCTTCTCTGGAGGAACTGGGGTTCAGGCGGTCACTGAAGAGGGTGAAGGATTACTGTCTGGATGGGCTGGAAGAGTACCGCAGAGTGAGGGAGATTCCCTATCTGGATGGTACAAGCAATCTGTCGGCGCATCTGCGTTTCGGGACGGTGAGTGTGCGAAGCGTGGTTAGGCGTATGATAGGGAACGTGGAGTTCGTGAATGAGCTGGTATGGAGGGAGTTTTTTATGCAGATTATGTATCTCTTTCCGGATACTGTCGGGAGTAATTTTAACAGGAGGTATGATTTTCTGGAATGGAGAAACAATGAGGCGGAGTTTGAATTGTGGAAAAGAGGTGAGACGGGTTTTCCGCTGGTGGACGCCGGTATGCGTGAACTGAATGCGACGGGGTATATGCATAATAGGGTAAGGATGATTGTTGCTTCGTTTTTATGTAAGGATCTGCTTATTGACTGGCGGTGGGGAGAGGCCTATTTTGCAGGTCAGCTGATGGACTACGAGCTATCTTCCAATAATGGCAACTGGCAATGGGCTGCAGGAACGGGTTGCGATGCGGCACCATATTTCAGAATCTTTAATCCGGATACGCAACTTAAGAAATTTGATCCTCGTTTGATGTATGTCAGGAAGTGGGTGCCTGAGATGGGTTCAGAGAGGTACGCAGCACGTATGGTGGATCATAATGCTGCAAGGATTAGAGCTTTAGAGGCTTATAAAATTGCAATTTTGAGATAAAAAGCTATCTTTGCTACAAATTTAAATTAATCTTATGAGGAAAATAGTTTTTTTTGTATTGCTGATTTGTAGTGCTGCCAGTGCTCAACACAGACGCGGTCCGGCCGTTTTGTTTGAGGTTTCAAACAAAGAAGTGGTTCAGAGTGTGTTTCCTGAGGCTCAACAGGTGGAAAAGATTGATGATTACTGGTATAGGGTGACCGACAATTCAAAAAAGACGATAGGTTTTGCACTCTCAAGTAAAGAGTTTTGTCAGGATGTGAAGGGCTATAATGGTGTCACTCCGGTACTGATAGTGACTGACAAGAAGCATGTGATAAAGAAGGTGGCTCTGCAATCAAACTATGAGACTCAGAGTTTTGTAAATATTCTGGTGAACAGCGGTTTTTTCAATTCATGGAACGGTAAGAGTGTCAAGACAGCTTCTGATGCTACTGTAGACGGTACCACGGGTGCTACTTTTACTGCCAATGCGGTGAAGAAGAATGTGGCTTTCTTACTGGAGAACGGTGTAAAAAAGCTACCTAAGAAATAATGGAAGAGCGGACTTGTATACAGATTCTCAAGGATCCGCAGCAAATCCCAGGTGATGAGCTGTTTAGAGAGATCTTGAGCGAACAACTACATGGTGCATACGTGGAGATGCTGAAGATCTTTTCGGATTTGGGATTCACTCCGGAATGGAGGTATTACAATGACGGAAAGGCCTGGCTTTGGAAGATCAGCTTCAAGAAGAACACTGTGGTATGGATCTCGCTATGGGAGGGGTATTTCATGTCTAGCTTTTATTTTACAGAGAAAAAAAGAGACGCGGCAGAGAACTTGGAGATTGATTCCAAGATCAAGGCCGCGTTTTTGGCAGCCAAGCCTATTGGAAAACTGATACCATTGACATTGGACATTAGTAATACTACTGTATTGAATGACTTTAAAAAGATTATTGATTTTAAGATATCGAAATAGTATAAGATCTTTGCATTAATCGTTTTATTTTTCAACTTAATTGATACTTTTGTATGTGATGACGCAGGAAAAATAGTTATTAATACCAAATTAAAGGCAGTTTTTTATGAATATCGAGTTTTACTTTGAGAATAGTTATAAGCTGTCTGAGTTGATTATAAAGAATTACAGCACCTCTTTTTCTCTAGCTGTTTCGTTGCTTGAAAAAGACAAACGTAAAGCGATTTATGCGATTTACGGCTTTGTCAGGTTGGCAGATGAGATTGTGGATAGCTTTGACCGCTACAACAGGTCTTATCTGCTGAAATGTCTAGATGACGATTTGCGATATGCTTTATTCAACGGGATTAGTGCAAATCCGGTTGTGGCTGCATTTTCTGATGCAGTATTAAGGTACCATATCTCCTATGACCATATTAATGCTTTCATGGATAGCATGAAGAGCGACATTACAAAAAAGGAGTATAAAAGTACCGAGGAGTTAAATACCTATGTTTACGGATCTGCCGACGTGGTGGGCCTAATGTGCCTAAAGGTGTTTTGCAATGGTGATCCGCAACTGTACAGCAGGTTGGAGTATCCGGCACAAAAGCTTGGTTCGGCGTTACAGAAGGTGAATTTTCTGCGTGACATAAAGGAGGACCGTGTGGAGTTGGGGAGAACCTATTTCCCTGAGATAACCAATAACAAATTTGATGAGGAGAGCAAGAAGTTGATAGAGCTATCTATCGAGAAGGATTTTGAGGAATCCTGGATTGGTGTGAGACAGCTGCCCGGCAGAGCTAAATTGGCGGTTGGGGTAGCATTTTTTTATTATTGGACTTTGTTTGAGAAGATAAGGAGCAAAAAGGCGGAAAAGATTATGTCAGAACGGGTACGTATTAGCAACTTCAGGAAATTGCTGATTCTGTCAAGGGTTGTTATTATGTACAATACAAATATTATCTGAATGGAAGAGCATGTGATTCTGGTCGATGAGAAGGATAACCCGCTAGGTGAGATGGATAAAATGGAAGCTCATCGGAAGGCCTTGTTGCATCGGGCTGTATCGGTGTTTGTCTTCAATAGCAAGGGGAAGCTACTATTGCAGAAAAGAGCTCTCGGCAAGTACCATTCGCCAGGGTTGTGGACCAATACAGCATGTACACACCCTCATCCCGGAGAGTCCAATGAGGAAGCAGTGATAAGGCGTCTGATGCAGGAGATGGGGATCTCGGTTGACAGCGTCAGAAAGCTGTTTGATTTTATTTACAAGGAGCCGCTTGAAAACGGATTGACTGAACATGAACTGGACCATGTGTTTGTGGGGTTCTCAGATGAGTGCCCTAAATGTAATCCTGAGGAGGTTTGCGACTTTGATTATGTGGATGTAGATGAGTTGCCCGAAAGGGTGAAGAGTTCTCCGGGGGATTATACTGTTTGGTTCAAGGCTATAATAGAGCGCGTAGTAGTTGCAACTAAAAATATGTGATTATGGGTTTATTCCCAAAGAATATTTTGACAATCGCAGAAGTCAGGAAGTTTATCCTGATTTTTTACTCGGTAGCTGTTTTGGGTTTTATGATTCCATGGACCCACGCTGTTTTTGTGGCTATAATTCCCTATGCCTTGCTGTTGAGCGTATATCTGCTGGGTCTGTATCACGAACGCTATTCTGAAAAAGATATAGCTGTTTTCTTGGAGATTGCCCTTATGGGTTTCTTTATCGAGGTGGTAGGAGTCAAGACCGGTGCTGTTTTTGGCCTATATGTCTATGGCGATGCATTGGGCCCAAAGGTTTTAGATACGCCTTTGCTGATTTCCATAAATTGGCTGTTTCTGACCTATGCCGCATATTCCATATCTCAGAGGGTAAGCGAGCGATGGTATGTGCAGGTGCTG
The DNA here is from genome assembly GCA_964646955.1 of uncultured Bacteroidaceae bacterium. Taxonomy (GTDB): domain Bacteria; phylum Bacteroidota; class Bacteroidia; order Bacteroidales; family Bacteroidaceae; genus Colenecus. The sequence goes on from CAZYFO010000016.1 coordinate 15,065, forward strand.
CTTACCCCTACACTGATGCTTCTGTACGATCTGGTTCTTGAACAGATTGCCCCGCTCATGGATATGTGGAGTTGGGAGAATTCGGTTGTGCCGTTTAAGAACTATCTGGCTTGGTGGGTTATTGGCCTGGTGTTTACATTTAGTTTAAGATTTTTCCGTGTTGAGGTGAAGAACCCATTGGCGTTAATTCTTTTTTTCACTCAGTTTCTGTTTTTCGTTATTCTGTTTTTCGGTTTCAATCTGTTCCAATGATAAAGGCTAAGCATAATATGGTGATCTATCCTTTTTTCAGATGGCTCAACGGCTTTCTGTTGAGGCGTAATTTCAGCTCTATCCATCTGGAAGGTGAGTTTGTGGATTCCGGGGGCCCGGTGCTGGTGATAGCGAATCATATTAGCTGGTGGGACGGATTTTGGGTTGAGTATTTGAACAGGAAGCGCATTCACCGCAATTTTTATTTCTTGATGCTGGAAGAACAGCTTGAGAAGTATTGGTTTTTTCGGTATTGCGGCGGGTATTCGGTTAGAAAAAAGACTAAAGATGTAGTCAAGAGCATACGCTATACATTGGAGTTGTTGAGTAAGAACGGGAATATGGTTCTTATGTTTCCACAAGGCAAAATATATTCATCTTACAACAGTGAGGTTCGGTTTGAGAGTGGTATTGAACATATTGTAGAGAGATGCAAGGATGAGACTCAGGTGATGTTTACGGTCAATCTGACTGATTTTTTCTCTGATGCCAAGCCGCATCTATTCATTTATACCAGGGTGTATACTGTAGGTTCGTTGCGCGGCCGCTCGGTAGAGGATGAGTACAATGCTTTTCTTGCCAAGGTTCTGGGAGGTCATAAAAAGAAGAGTTCGTGATGTTGGTTCTAGTCTATATATCATTTGGTTTCCTCTGCCTGCAACTGGTAAATGTGATAGCCAATTATATCTTTCGTCAGCCTCTTTCGGGTGATGGAGGAGAGGACAGAGGGCTGGTATCGGTGCTTGTTCCGGCACGCGAAGAGGAGGCTGATATCGGTAACTTGCTGGAAGCGTTGAGTAAGATGGGGGGTGACAACATTGAGATAATTGTATGTAATGACAATTCTACTGATGGTACCGAGAGGGTGGTCCTGGAATATGCCGCAAAGGACAGTCGGGTGAGATTGATTAAATCGGGTGATATGCCGAAAGGCTGGCTGGGCAAGAATTTTGCCTGCTACCAGCTGGCCGGGGCGGCCAGGGGTAAGCATCTGCTGTTTGTTGATGCAGATGTGGTTTTATCGGGCGAAGTGGTCTCTGATGCGGTTGCTTATGCGCAGAGGTACGGGATTGGCCTGTTGTCTGTTTTTCCTAAGCAGATAAAGAAGACGACAGGGGAAAAGAAGTCGGTGCCGCTGATGAATTTCATTCTTCTGACGTTGTTGCCACTGGTTTTTGTAAGGGTGTCGCCATTTAAGTCTCACTCGGCAGCAAACGGTCAGTTTATGCT
>CAZYFO010000016.1:16646-18615 GCA_964646955.1 uncultured Bacteroidaceae bacterium
TTGGTATACTTATTGGGGGTGGTGTTGATTCAGATGATTTATGCTATGACCTGTAAACAGGATGTTGCGGATACTCTGAGGTACTTCCCTGCAAATATGCTTTTTATGCTTAGGGTTATGATTCAGGCTTTGAGGGTTAAGAGAAAAGGGTCATATTTATGGAAGGGAAGAGATATTTACTCTTGATTATGCTGATTTTGACAGGTTGTTTTGTGTTTGGGCAAAGCAATAAGTCTATTTATAATGCGTATACTTCAAGCGATATGAAGAGATGGAAGTATGCGATGGATTCGATAGATGCTGTACAGAAGAAAACGGATAAGGAACTGTTGGATCTGGTCAACTATCAGTATGGGTATGTGGCGTGGTGTATAGGTGAGAATCATCTGGATGACGCAAGGAGATATCTGGAAAAAGCTACTGACAATGTGGAGTGGCTGGAAAAGAAGAAGTATAATGAGTCTATGCTTTATGCATACAAGTCTGCATTTATTGGGTTTGAGATAGGTTTGGCTAAGTATAAGGCTCCGATTATAGGTATGAAGAGTATTGAATATGCAAAAAAGTCGGTGAGCATTGATGGCTCAAATGCGTTTGGGTATTTGCAGCTGGGTAATATTTATTTTTATATGCCTAAACTGTTTGGAGGCTCAAAAAGTGAAGCTATGGGTTTTTATTTGAAGTCTCTGAGAATGATGGAATCTCTTAGTGAATACAAAACAACAAACTGGAATTATCTGAATCTACTGGTTAACATAATCTGCGGTTATATGGAGATGGGGCAGTTAGACGAATCAAAAAGTTATTGTATTAAGGCGTTGACAGTAGAACCTCGTTTTGACTGGGTGAAAAATGAGCTTTATCCACAGGTTTTAAAAAAGTAGAGAGCTATGAACAGGAGTGTATTGATTGTTGGAGCCGGATTGGGAGGTCTATCTACCGGTTTGCGTCTTGCAAGCAGAGGGTATCAGGTGACTTTTGTTGAGAAGACCGATCAGGCGGGAGGACGATTGAACAGGTTGAAGAAAGAGGGGTTTACTTTTGATATGGGGCCCAGCTTCTTTAGTATGCCTTACGAATTTGAGGAGCTTGTCAAAGACTGCGGTATTGATATGCCTTTTGAATTCGTTGAGATAGACCCACTCTATACGGTCAATTTCAGAGGCAGCGAGAAGAGGTATTCTCTTTATAAGGATATTGATAAGCTTAGCAGGCAGTTTGAAGATGTGGAACCGGATTTTAAGAATAGGTTTACGGCCTATCTGAAAAAGTGTGAGGCTATCTACAATGATACTGTTGATATTGCCATTAAGCAGAATTTTGATGGTTTATCTGATTACGTTATTGCGCTGGCTACGGTAAATCCTGTCCATCTGCCGATATTACTTAGGACTTTCTGGGCACAGACGGGTCGGTATTTCAAGTCTAAGGAGGCTCGTCAGATAGTTTCGCTCATTGCGTTTTTCCTGGGTCGTACTCCGTTTGATACTAATGCGGTTTATACATTGCTGTCTCACATTGAGTTTACGCATACCGGATATTATAATGTTAATGGGGGTATGTACACTATTGTGGAGAGTATAGTTGAAGAGCTTAAGAAGCGTAATGTGACTTTTAATTTCAATACTGAGATTGTTGGTTATAAAAGTGAGAAAGGCCGGCTCACGTCTCTGACGGATCAATATGGTAAGAGCTGGCAGGCTGATGTTTTTGTGATTAATTCCGATGCGGCTTATTTCAGGGGTTCCGTATTTAAACGCAGGAAGTTTTCTGATGATAATCTGAAGAAGATGAGCTGGACTATGGGTTATCTGACATTTTATGTCGGGGTCAAAACCAAGATTCCTCAGGTGGAGCTGCACAACTATTTCCTGGGTGACAACTACGAGCAGTACGCTAAGGATGTGATGAAGAATCCGGGTACTATGGAAAAGCCGTATTATTATGTTAATGTGGTTTCCAGGTTTAA
>CAZYFO010000016.1:18715-29609 GCA_964646955.1 uncultured Bacteroidaceae bacterium
GGCCTAAGAACTATGACGAGGAGTTCAGAAATACGTTTTATGTGGGTGCTTCAACGGTGCCGGGAGCGGGGTTGCCAATGGCGGTAATCAGCTCAAAACTGGTTACTGAAAGGATATTGAAATGTGAGGAAGAATATGAGGCGTGAGATTGTCTGGGACGGTAAACAGGGTTATTTGCTTGATTACTATAGAATTTTACTAATACATGTGGTTTATTAATAAACTATGTCTATATTTGGGGCAATTTATTAAGTGATACTTTGAGAATTGATTGAAAAATAACAGATGAATTATAAACATTAAAACATTTTAGTATGAAGAATTATTTTGGGTTTTCCCTGACGGGAATAAAACTGTTGCCTGTTTGGCTGGCATTTTACCTCTTATTCCTTGTTCCTTATGTGATTTTAAGTATAAAAATGGGAGATATTCAGCAGGAGGTCGCTCCTGGGGAATTGTTCTCTGCTATGCGTTTATATTATGGTATTCTGGCTTTCTTGATTGTCATTCAGTTTATATTCATGTTTTACATATATAAATTAATGATTAAGAATACTCAGTATAATAATCAGACATTAGAATTTAATGGAACGCTCTTGAGATATCTGGGTGTGGTATTTCTTGGATATTTTTTGACAATAATCACTTTGGGTATCTATTATTCATGGTTCGTCAAAAATCTGTATAGGTTTTATGCGAAAAATTCGGAGTTGGAGAATGAACCGTTTGAATTCAAGGGAAAGGGAGGCACATTGTTTCTTATCATCTTACTCGCAGTTGTCATTCCGGTTATAATTTTGGTTTTATTAAGCGTAAAATTAGGTCTGTCTTCTATGAATCAGGGTATTAGTGGGTTTGGTTTTTTTGCTTGTTATTTAATAGTTTCATTTTTACTGGTAGTTCCTTTCATGTATTTATATTATAAATGGCTAATCAACGTAGGTTATAAAAACTACAATATCAGATTAAATGCCAAATTCTGGAATTCATGTGGGAAAATTGCATTGGAACTGTTTTTGTCTATCATTACTATTGGTATTTATTCTCCAGCGGCTGGGATAAAGATATATAAATACTTTGCAGACAGAACTGTAGCTCAATCGGCTGAGACAAAAAGGAGTTTTGGATTTGAGGCTAATAATTGGAGTGATTTCCTGTATATCTGGGGTCAGACGCTTCTTACAATAATTACCATTGGTATATATGCTCCTTGGTGTATATGTAATGTAAATAAAAGAATCTTAAGCAGAACTTACCTAGAGTGATATTTCACAAGTCAATTATAACCGAGAAACTCAATGATACTCTTCTGGAATATCATTGAGTTTTTTTATGTCAATAGTTTTATGTCTATCTTTAAAAGGTTAAGACGCTGCCGGTGTGAAAGAATTTGATATTGGAATATTTGGATAACTCTTTTGTGGCCATCTCTCCGGTGCAATGTCCGGTATAGACGGTTGTACCGGGGAAGAATTTGTTCATTCCCTCACCGAATTTGTTAGCCTCGTTGGCGGCGTGTGGGCCGTCTATGAAATGGAGACCTCCGACGAACGCAAAGATCTTTTTTCTACCGGTGAATCGGAGACTGGAGTCCAGAATGTTCATGGCACCGTTGTGTGAGCAGGAAGAGATGACTATCAGGCCTTGTGGGGTGTCAAGCGCTAGAGAGAGCTCGTGACGGAAATCGTCGGCAACCTCGGTCTCTTCCTTCTGTATGGTAAGCAGGCTGTTTGAGTATGGTACATCAAAACTGCGGCTATCGTTTTTTATGACTGCAATTTTATCTGTAATCCATGTACTCTCTGAGAGAAACTTGAAGCGGTTGAAATAAATTTTCTGAAGGCTCTGGTCTATACCTATCTCTTTTTGCGGGGAATGTCTATAAGAGAACATTTTGTAATTGAAGATATAGTCAGAGATATATACTGGGGCGTTATTCATGTCAAGTATATACTTTAATCCGCCGGTATGGTCGCAGTGACCGTGTGAGATGAACGAAAAATGGATGTTTTTCAAATCTATTCCAAATTTCTCAGCATTTAGGGTAAATAACTCTGAACTTCCGGTGTCACAAAGAAAACGTTTTCCGTCAAATTCGATGAAAAGTGAGAAGCCGTGTTCATTCTTTACTTCTTCATTTTGTGAATCATGGTTGTCGTCAACCAGAAAAGTAAATTTTATCATTGTTATAGATTTAGGGCTGCAAATATAACTATTTGTCAGCTTTTATCGGCTATCTGGTACAAAAAAGATAATAGTGGCCGATCCAACCACTCCAAGTAAAGGTAATATGATATAAGCCGTTAGTGTATCTTTTATGAACAGTGAAGAGAAAAGAAGCATTACCCACATTAAAGCAATTGTTACTGCTTTTGACCTTTTGGTCATGCCCTTCTCTTTTTCATATTTCTCGATATAGGTTTTTAAAAATGAGCTTTTCAACCAGCTGTGCATTCTGGGAGAGCCTCTGAAGAAGCACCATGATGCGAGTAGGATAAAAGGAGTGGTTGGCAATACAGGTACAACAATACCTATACAACCAATAATCAAGGCTATTGAGCCTGATATGATCAATACAACGTTCATTATGTAAAAAGAGGGGATCTCTTATTTGCCGGAATATTTTTTTTCGGAGTCAATCAAAAGCATGGTGCCGAAATAGTCGCAGTTTATGTAGCTGTCGTTTTTGTGGCCATCGGGCATCTCTACGGATCCGATGAAGTTGTCGCGCTCACGGCCTCCGTCATTGTCACAATAGGCTATTGAGAAGCCCATCAGTTTGTTTGGAGTGAGTTTGATTCTGCTTGGAGCGGGGTTGTCATAGCTGAATTTATCGTCGAATATCTTTACGGCAAATTCCCATAGGTACCTGTTCTCTGATATGGTGTCCATCTTCATTATGATGTTGTCACGGCAATTGATTACTGCACCGTTGGCTCCGGCACCGTCTATCACATCGTGGGTTATGTTGCAGTGATAGGCGAAGGCGTTATTGTTGTATTGGTGGTTGCCGCCGGAACGGTTTTCGTCAACGAAGATCTCTACGCAGTCATCGTTCCAATAGTTGTCCAGCGGGTTGGGGTATTTGTCCGAAAGCTTGTCATCAATGACATCTACAAGCAGGTAGAGATAGTCCTTGTCCCAACAGGCTTTGAATTTTCCAATGAAATCGCCTTGCTGCATAGGCTGTCCCAGCCAGACCTGGTGGATACTATGCCAAGTAGCTTTGTCCCAGCAGGGTTCTGTAGGGGATGCGTCAATCACTACGGGTGAAGCAGTGTAGGATGCGTATATTGTATCTTTCTGTGTCTGTGAGAAAGCGGTGGAAATAGTTGCCAGGGATATAATGGCAGTAAAAATCAAACGTTTCATATATAATATTGATATTATGATTAATCAGGCGGTAAAGGTAGGTTTTCATTTTGTATTGACCAATCTGTAAAATGAGAAAGATGGTCATTTTGTTATTTTTTTATTGAAAAGCTTGTTGGATAAGAAAATCACAATTACATTTGCGGACGAATTCAGAAAAACAAGAGATGAAATTAGGTTTAAATCAGTATTGGTGGCGCTCATTACAACCCGAAAAGTCGTAATGTGGCACCTTTGTGTATTTAACTAATTGAAATAAAACATACAGCTAAAGGCCTGTCGATTTACGACGGGCCTTTTTTTTATCGAATAATTTAAACCATAAATAGAAATGAAAAGTTACAACGTCGGCCAGGATGGCTATTACGGAGAGTTTGGAGGAGCGTATATACCGGAGGTTCTTCATCAGTGTGTTGAGGAGCTTAAGAAGAACTATCTTTCGGTAATAGAGAGTGAGGATTTTCAGAGTGAGTTCCAGTCTCTGCTGAGAGACTATGTGGGCAGACCATCACCTCTATATTTCTCAAAGTCTCTGTCCCAGAGGTACGGGGGTCGGATATATTTGAAAAGGGAGGATCTGAATCATACCGGTGCACACAAAATCAACAATGCGATAGGCCAGGTTTTGCTGGCGAAGAGAATGGGAAAGACACGCATAATAGCTGAGACGGGAGCGGGTCAGCACGGTGTGGCAACGGCTACGGTCTGTGCGCTAATGAATCTGGAGTGTCTGGTATATATGGGTAAAACAGATGTGGAGCGTCAGAAGACAAATGTGGAGAGGATGAAGATGCTTGGCGCCACGGTAATTCCGGTGACATCGGGTAATATGACTCTGAAGGATGCTACCAACGAGGCTATCAGAGACTGGTGTTGTCATCCCAGTGACACGTTTTATGTGATCGGCTCAACGGTGGGTCCTCATCCTTATCCGGATATGGTGGCCAGACTACAGAGTGTGATAAGCCATGAGATAAAGCAGCAGCTACAGGAGAAGGAGGGACGTGACTATCCTGACTATCTGATGGCTTGTGTAGGCGGAGGCAGCAATGCGGCAGGCACTATCTATGACTATCTGGATGACGAGAGGGTGAAGATTGTGCTGGCTGAGGCCGGCGGCATGGGGATTGAAACGGGCCAGACGGCTGCTACGATTCATTGTGGGAAACTGGGTATTATCCATGGCTCGAGAACGTTGGTGATGCAGACTGAAGATGGTCAGATAACGGAACCTTACTCTCTATCGGCAGGACTGGACTATCCGGGTATCGGACCTATTCATGCCAATCTATCAAAGAAGGGACGGGCTACTGTGCTTGCTATTAATGATGATGAGGCTGTGAGGGCTGCCTATGAGTTGACACGTCTGGAGGGTATTATTCCCGCTCTTGAATCGGCACATGCACTTGGAGCGCTGAAGAAGATGAACTTCACAAAGGATGATGTGGTGGTGCTCACTGTGTCAGGACGCGGAGACAAGGATATTGAGACTTATCTGAAATATATTAATGAATACAATTATGTTTAATTACACGACAAAAGTCAAGGAGACTTTGGGTGATCTACACACACCTATTGAGACTTATCTGAAAGTCCGTGATTTATACTCACAAAGCGTATTAATGGAGAGTTCGGACTATCACAGTAAAGAGAACAGTTTCTCATTTATCGGCCTTTGCCCGATTGGTGAGATAGGAATAGCGCATGGCTATGCTTCCATGGTTTTTCCGGATGGCTCGACAAAGAAGCAGCAGATAACGGAAGGTTATCGGGTGGAAAACGCATTCAACGATTTTCTGGACTCTTTTAAGGTGGAGGGCGAATACAATCAGTATTGCGGTCTTTACGGGTATACTACTTTTAATGCGGTAAGGTATTTTGAGGATATCAAAATAAAAGACAGCATGGAAGAGAGTAACGATGCTGCCGATATGAGGTATGTTCTGTACAAATACGTGATTGTATTTAATGCCTTCACCAACAAGGTTGTTCTGATTGAGATGCTTAAGGAGAATGAGGAAGGGGATATCTCAAGGATAGAAAAAGCCATCTCAAGTACCAGATATACGGAGTACGGATTCAGACGTGTCGGTGAGATACGCAGCACTCTGACAGACCAGGAGCATAAGGCCAATATCAGAAGGGGTATTGAGCACTGCAAGCGTGGTGATGTGTTTCAAATAGTGATGTCGAGGCGTTTCATCCAGAACTATTCGGGAGACGATTTCAAGCTATACAGGGCGCTTCGCAGCATCAATCCTTCTCCGTATCTGTTCTATTTCGATTTCGGTGGATATCGGATATTTGGCTCATCGCCTGAAACGCATTGCAGGATAGAGAACGGGGTGGCTTATATTGATCCAATCGCAGGTACTACAAAGCGTACGGGAGACAAGGAGCAGGATGCCAAGAATGCAGAGTTCCTGAGGAATGACCCGAAGGAGAACGCTGAGCATGTGATGCTGGTGGATCTGGCGCGCAACGACCTGAGCCGCAACTGTCATGATGTGAAGGTGGATTTTTATATGGATGTCCAGTCTTACAGTCATGTGATTCATTTGGTAAGCCGTGTTAGCGGTAAACTGAATGAGGGTTCAGATGCGATAAGGGCTTTTTTCGACACCTTCCCCGCAGGTACTCTATCGGGAGCGCCCAAGGTGGAGGCTATGCGTCTGATTTCTCTCTACGAGCCTCATAACAGAGGAGCCTACGGAGGATGTGTGGGTTTCATCGGCCTTAATAAATCGTTTAACCAGGCTATCACAATAAGGACTTTCGTGAGCCGTAACTCGGAACTGTGGTTGCAGGCCGGAGGCGGAATTGTGGCAAAGAGCGATGAGGAGTATGAGCTTCAGGAGGTCAACAACAAGCTGGGAGCCCTGGTGAAAGCGGTAGAAATGGCGGAAAATATATAATACTATGAAGGTACTTATTATTGACAATTACGACTCCTTTACATACAATCTGGCTCATCTGGTAAAAGAGTTGGGCGCCGGGGTTGATGTGGTGAGGAACGACAGGTTTGGGATTACAATGCCGGCATCTTATGATAAGATAATACTATCTCCGGGGCCGGGCGTGCCAAGCGAGGCAGGGTTGCTGGAGGATGTTATCAGAGAATATCAGGGACGTAAGCCGATATTGGGGGTCTGTCTGGGACATCAGGCTATAGGTGAGGTTTACGGTGCAAAACTGAATAACCTGACCAATGTGTTTCACGGAGTACAGACGAAGGCCCTGTTGAAAGGGAATGACTATCTGTTTGATGGCATTGATAGTGAGATAATGGTGGGCAGATACCATTCTTGGGTTGTTTACAAGAAGGGTTTTCCCGAATGTCTGGAGATTACCGCCGAGAGCGAAGAGGGTAATATCATGGCTCTCAAACACCGTTCTTATGACATTCACGGGATTCAGTTTCATCCGGAGTCGATACTGACTCCGACCGGTAAAATTATTATTCACAACTTTTTAAAATACTGAATATGAAATCAATGCTGACACGCCTTTTAGACAGAGAAACACTGACAAGCACTGAGACAAAGGAGATTCTGTTAAAGATAACGGAAGAGAAGACATCGTATGAACAGATTGCGGCACTGCTGGCTATCTTTCAGATGAGAGGTATTACAGCGCAAGAGCTTATCGGTTTCAAGGAGGCTCTGCTGCAACATAGTCTTCCGGTGAATCTGGATGAGTATAACCCGCTGGACATAGTTGGAACGGGAGGTGACGAGAAGAATACGTTCAACATATCTACCTGCGCCTGTTTTGTGGTGGCAGGGGCCGGATACAAGGTGGCCAAGCACGGAAACTACGGAGCTACATCGATATCGGGAGCAAGCAATGTAATGGAGGAGCATGGGGTGAAGTTTACGGCAGACAACGACGTCCTGAAAAAGAGCATCGAAGAGAGCAATATGGCTTATCTGCATGCACAGCTGTTCAATCCTGCCATGAAGTACGTGGGACCGGTAAGAAAGGCTCTTCAGATAAGGACTATCTTCAATCTGTTGGGCCCTTTGGTGAATCCGTGCCGTCCGAAATACCAGTTTCTGGGTGTGGCTGACCTGAGTCAGATGAGGCTCTATACTGAGGTTTTCAGATTGACGAATGTCGGGTTTACAATAGTGAACAGTCTTGACGGATATGATGAGATATCTCTTACATCGCCTTTCAGAATATCGAGTGCTAACTACGAGAGTATGATGACGCCTGAGGATATCGGATTCGGGAGGGTTAAGCCGGAGGATATATTTGCCGGTGAGACAAAGCAGGAGGCTGCCGCGGTTTTTCGTAGTGTGCTCGAAGATTGTTCTTCAAAGTCTCAGAAGGATTGCGTAATGGTTAATGCGGCTTTCGGAATTCAGACTATTGAACCGTCAAAGTCGATAGAGGAGTGTCTGGCGATGGCCCGAGAGTCCCTGGAGAGTGGGAAAGCGCTCTCCTGTTTCAAGAAATTTGTCGAAATAAACAGTTGATGGTATGAAAGATATTCTTGAAGAGATAATAGCTAATAAGCGATTGGAAGTAGAGAGATTGAAAGAGTCAGTCTCATTGGAGAGTATCTGTATTCAGGCTGTTCAGACAAAACGTCCGGTAATAAGCCTGAAGCATGCACTGGAGGGTTCTAAGTCCGGAATAATAGCGGAGTTCAAAAGGAAATCCCCGTCAAAGGGATGGATTAACCGTGATGCTAAGCCTGAGACGGTGGTTAAGTTGTATGAAAAGGGAGGTGCGAGTGCGGTATCTGTATTGACGGATGAGAAATTTTTTGGTGGACATATTGACCATATTAAATGGGTACGTCCCCTAATTAATATTCCTATCCTGAGAAAGGATTTTATAATTGATCCGTATCAGATTGCTGAGGCTAGGGTAGCCGGTGCTGACGCTATTCTGCTTATCGCTGCGGCGCTGAGTGTGAAAGAGTGTAAAGGACTGGCCCTATATGCCAAGACCCTGGGTCTTGAGGTGTTGCTGGAGATACACTCTCCCTCTGAGTTGAAGTATATCGATGATAACATCGAGATAGTAGGAGTGAACAACAGAAGTCTGGGCACTTTTATTACAAGAGTGGAGACTTCGATAGAGATGGCCGATGTTATGAAAGATGTTATTTCTAATAAGAAGATACTTGTTTCGGAGAGCGGAATATCGAAGCCGGATACGGTTAAGATGCTCCGTAAACATGGATACAGGGGCTTTCTGATAGGTGAGAATTTCATGAGTAGTGAGAACCAGGGTGTGGCTCTTAAGGAGTTTATCTCAGAATTATAGCATGATATGATAAATGGTTTGACGGTTAAGGTATGCGGTATGCGCTCCCCTGACAACATAAGAAGGGTGGAGGCGCTGGGCTGTGTCGATATTATGGGTTTTATTTTTTACGATAAATCACCGAGATATGTGGAGTGTGTTCCGGAGTATTTACCACAATCATGCAAGAGAGCCGGTGTGTTCGTGAATGAGGAGGTTGAGCAGATTTTTGATACTTATCATAAGTTTGACCTGGATTATGTTCAACTACATGGTACGGAGTCTGCTGAGTTTTGTGCCCGGCTTACGGATAGAGGTATAAAGGTTATAAAATTATTTTCGATAGAATCGGAAAGGGATCTGGAGGTTACACATAAATACGAGGGGTGTTGTTCTCTGTTTCTCTTTGATACAAAGTCGGCTTTACCTGGAGGGTCGGGAATGGTTTTTGACTGGAACGTTCTGGAGGATTATGAGGGTGATACTCCGTTCTTTTTGAGTGGGGGGATAGGCCTGGAGAATGTTGACCGACTGCGGGATTTTAGACACGAGAAATGGTGTGGCATTGACCTGAACAGTAGGTTTGAAACGTCTCCGGCAATGAAAGATGTCAGTAGACTGGCAAGATTTTTTATGAAATTATCGAACAATACAATAACATATGAATAGAATTGATCAATTATTCGGATCTAAGACGCGGGATATTCTTTCTATATATTTCTGCGCCGGGCATCCGAGCCTGGATGGTGTGGTGAAGACAATCACTACGCTTCAGGATAACTCTGTCGAAATGATAGAGATAGGTATTCCTTTCAGCGACCCAATGGCTGACGGACCGGTAATCCAGAATGCAGCCACAAAGGCGCTTCGTAACGGTATGACTCTAAGACTGCTCTTCTCGCAGCTGAAGGATATCAGAAAGGAGGTGCATATTCCGTTGGTTCTGATGGGGTATCTGAATCCTATTATGCAATACGGCTTCGAGGAGTTCTGTGCCAGTTGCAAGGAGACGGGGATAGACGGTGTGATTATTCCGGATCTGCCTTTCAAAGATTATATGGAGAGCTATAAAGAGGTTGCACAGAGGTATGGCGTCAAGGTGATTATGTTGATTACACCAGAGACATCGGAAGAGAGAATCAGACAGATTGATGCCAATACAGACGGTTTCGTCTATATGGTTTCGTCGGCTGCCATCACCGGAGCTCAGAAGGATTTCGACAGCCGCAAACGTGATTACTTCAAGAAAGTCAATGCCATGGGCCTGCGCAATCCACGTATGATAGGTTTCGGGATATCGAACAAGCAGACTTTTGAGGCTGCATGTGAGAATGCCTCGGGAGGGATAATCGGGAGCAGGTTTGTCTCTCTAATGGATGATGAGCAGGATGCTCAGAGAGCGATAGAAAAGCTGTTGGCGGACTTGCGCTCTTAAGTTCAAAATCAATAAGATTCGCCCCGGTGTACTCTTCTTGATTGGAAGAGTTCATCGGGGCGAATAATCATTGGTTAGATGAAAAGTGGTTACAAATCTATTTCTTGATGATCTTTTAATAAATGTTGTCCGCTGAAATATTGATATAGGTCAATCTGTAGCTTATCGTTGTCGGAGTCTACAGGATTGATAATTACGAAGTTCATATTGATGGTGTCCTGCTCAATGTAAGCGCTCTTGTCACGGGTCTTCCGGTCTTCCCATGAGCCGGAATTGACATAAATGCATTCCTTGTTGTCTTTATTGGTCACTGATCTGATCATGGGCTTATGGGTGTGGCCGAATACTACTACACGTTCCTCAGAGAGAGAATTATTGAAATATTGTGTTGATGACTGGTCGTCTATGAATGCTGTCGCCAGACTGCCCAAGATGGCTTGGTTAATATTGGTCATTACGGATACGTTGTTGTAGCGCTCACGTTCATCCCAATTGCTCTGCGTGAACATGTTGTTATACAGATTCATCTGGATACTGCCGTCACTTTCGCGGTTGTAGGGAATGATGTCATTGATGGAGTAGGTACGTGTGAAATTATCAATGTTTGTAACTATGATGGGCTCTGAGAAGTTGTCCTTTACATAGATTTTTCCATCAACTACAGTTTTCCACAGATTGTAGTATAAGTTTTTGCTGGCCTGTTCGGCATTGGTGGAGTCATTCAGTACAACAGTTGGTGTTTTTGTCGCATTTGCCTCGGTGGTAGGGTCTGTACGGGAAAGCCACCTTTAAGGGTTAATTGGCTTTTTTTCAGCGTTTTATCCTTTC
>CAZYFO010000017.1:0-29518 GCA_964646955.1 uncultured Bacteroidaceae bacterium
TCATAACCTTTACAATATTCTATCAGGTGTACGAAAGAACCGTTTTTCATCAATAGGACATGACCCGTGAAAATTTTATTTGATATGCACCCTCAAAAGTTCTTTGACTAACTTCTGGGGTACGGCATTTCTCGAGGCTTATAAATTATTTAAATAATTTTCGCTTAAGCTTCTTCTCAAATTTATCCGTTCTAATTTCTCTTAATCTATGTAGGTGCAATAATCTTTGAAAAAAAATATCAGAGGATGTAAACGATGCAGATACATTATCATTATTGATCTTTAATAAGAAATATGGATCGCTTGGGTCATAGAATAGACCTCTTTCATTGTTTTTAAAAGCAAAATAATATAGCCCCGAGGTTCCTTCATAATTAAAGCGTGGATATGCTCCTTCTTCAATTACAGGTTCAACCCAAACAGTATCATCTATTTCTTGCCCCATTTTATCAATTACTTTTATCTGTAGAGCTTGAACTTTAATATGATACTGGTTAATTTCCTTACTGCTAATTACTTTCCCTTTCACAACATAATCATAATATTCGATTGCTTCAAAATAGGGTGTTATTACTCTGCCTGAAAATGGCAAAACATTTAACCATGCTAATTGAAACAAAAACGATAACAATATTTTTTTTTCATATTCATGATTGCTTAAAGTCCGTAAAGTCCTCTGTAATAATTAACGTGAGTTGTATGCGGCAAATATAATGATTGTTTTTAATATGAAAATATAAATGTATAAAATTTTATTCATCACGCATAAATTTTTCTGCTATTCATAAGATTTCGACTTCAATACCTATTAAACCAATATGAAGAGAGCCGTCACGGTTCATATTACTTACCGTGACGGCTCTCTTTAAATTTTATATTCGGTAGCTTAGAAGTCCGCTGACTTCGGCGTACGTGGGAAAGGTATCACATCACGGATGTTTTGCATACCGGTCACAAACAGTAACAGTCTTTCAAAACCTAAACCGAAACCGCTGTGAGGACAGCTTCCGAATTTGCGAGTATCCAAATACCACCACATATCCTTCATAGGAATATTCATTTCTTCAATACGCTTTTGGAGGATGTCATAATTCTCTTCGCGCTCGGAGCCGCCTATAATCTCTCCTATCTTCGGAAAGAGAACATCCATGGCACGAACTGTCTTGCCGTCTGCGTTCTGTTTCATATAGAAAGCTTTGATCTCCTTTGGATAACCGGTCAGTATAACAGGGCGTTTAAAATGGTTCTCCACCAAATAACGTTCGTGTTCTGAAGCCAAGTCAACACCCCAATATACAGGATATTCAAACTTCTGTCCGTCAGCAACAGCCTTTTCTAAGATTCTTATTCCTTCGGTATATTCAAGTCTCTTAAAATCGGTATTAACCACGGACTGCAGACGAGCAATAAGCTCTTTATCTATCATGCTGTTCAAGAACTCCAGATCATCCTTACAGTTATCGAGAGCCCACTGAACACAATACTTGATAAACTCTTCTGCCAAATCCATGTTGTCATTGATGTCATTAAAGGCTACTTCCGGTTCAATCATCCAAAACTCAGCCAAATGACGCGGAGTATTTGAATTTTCCGCTCTGAAAGTAGGACCGAAGGTATAAATTGATCCTAATGCAGTTGCTCCAAGTTCGCCTTCCAACTGACCTGAAACGGTCAAACTGGCCGGTCTACCGAAGAAATCCGGCTCATAATTGATACCTCCATCAGGATTCTTCTCCACTCTGCCCAAATCAAGAGTGGTGACCTGGAACATCTGTCCGGCACCCTCACAGTCAGATGCCGTAACAATCGGCGTATGGAAATAGTAAAAACCTCTGTCATGAAAGAATTTATGAATAGCGAATGCCATGTTATGGCGTATGCGAAAAACAGCACCGAATGTATTCGTACGTAGGCGCAGATGTGCATACTGACGCATATATTCAAAAGATTGGCCTTTTTTCTGCATCGGATAATCAGCAGGACAAGCACCTAGCAAATTCACCTCGGTAGCATGTATTTCCACAGCCTGACCCGAACCGATACTCTCTACTAATATACCTTTTACACTTATACAAGCTCCGGTAGTGATCTGTTTAAGAGATTCTTCGCTGATTTTCTCCAAATCCACAACCACCTGAATATTCTTAATGGTAGAGCCATCATTCAGCGCAATAAAACTGACCGATTTACTGCTTCGGCGAGTTCTTACCCATCCCTTAGCTTCAACCTCAGTACCGAAATCGGTACGCCTCAGCATATCTACCAACTTTACTCTTTTCATAATGAATCCAAGATTTATATTCTTATTCAAATGCACCCATACGGAGCATACTTACTTCCTTATCAGTCAAATAACGCCAGTCTCCTCGACGCAATTTTTTCTTTGTAAGACCTGCAAACTGAACACGGTCGAGTTTTGTTACGCGATAACCCAATGCATCAAACATACGTCTAACCACACGGTTACGGCCTGAATGTATCTCAACTCCTACCTGACCCTTGTCCTCATTAACATAACTTACATCGTCTGCACGTACATCATCTCCATCACCTATATTCACTCCATCGAGCAACTTTTGCATATCTTCAGCAGAAACATTTCTATCAAGACGAACATGATATATCTTCTTCTTTAAGAATTTCGGATGAGTAAGTCTGGTGGCCATTTCTCCATCGTTGGTCAAAAGGAGCACACCGGTTGTATTTCTATCAAGACGGCCCACAGGATATACACGCTCTTTACAAGCTCCTTTTATATAATCCATAACTGTCTTACGCTCCTGAGGATCATCTACAGTAGTAACACAATCTTTCGGTTTATTGAGCAAAATATAAATCTTACGCTCGATGCTAACCAATTGATCATGGAACAATACGTTGTCACCTCTTTTAACTTTTGTTCCAAGCTCGGTAACTGTCTGACCGTTAACTTTAACCACACCTGCTTTTATGAAATCATCAGCTTCACGACGTGAGCAGACTCCTGCATTTGCCAAGTATTTGTTCAAACGGATATCTTCATTCGGATCATGAAATACGTCATGATATTCGATATGTTTTTTGATAAACTGTTTCTTCTGAGCTCCCATCTGTCTGGGATTACCCTGACCATAAGGTTTGTTCTCATAGCCGTTCTGACGATAGCCGCCGACATTTGGACGGGGGCGATAAGGACGCTGATAGCTATTGCCCTGATAGCCTGAACTCTGCTGATAACCTGAATTCTGCTGATAGCCTCCTTCGGTTGCAGTACCTTCTTGTTGTCCTTGGGTACGCTCTCTGTAGAAACGAGGCTGACCACCCTCCTGATTGTTATTATATTGGTTCGAAGATCCGTAAGGTCTTCTTGAACCGTATAAATTCTGTCCGTATCCTTCTCTGTTCTGATAGCCGCCGGGACGTTGAGTGCGGTTCTGATCATATGAAGAATCTTGACCGTAAGAACGATTCTGGCCATAAGAAGGTCTGCCCTGACCATAGGAAGGTCTGTCCTGACCGTATGAAGGTCTACCTTGACCGTAAGAAGGTCTACCCTGTCCGTATGCAGGTCTGTCCTGGCCATATGAAGGTCTGCCCTGGCCATATGAAGGTCTTTCCTGACCGTATGAAGGTCTTTCCTGGTTGTATGAACGATAAGGTCTTTCCGGACTGGCATCTGCCTGTTCGGTATCATCTACCGGACGAGCAGGACGTTCCACTTTAGAGTATTGTGGGCGACTGCTATAGTCTGTTCTTACAAAACGTGGACGTGATTCCCTACGCGTGTTCTGGTGTTCGTCGTTTGAACTAGTATCAAATCTGTTGAACTTGTTTTCAGAGTCATCTACTCTGCTGTTCTCATCAAAGAACTTGTTTCCGTTTTCTGTTTCCATTTTTTTCTTTTTTCCGGCCTCACGGCCGCCTTTGTAAATACTAATGCTTATTAAAAAATTCCAAGATAGTTATTTGGTTCTATTCCTTTTAATTCTTTCTTTATTTCGTCACTCACATTTAGCTCGTCAATGAATGCCCATATCGACTCTTGAGTAATACGTGTATTTGTTCGAGTCAATCCTTTTAAAGCTTCATAAGGATGAGGATAGCCTTCACGACGCAATATGGTCTGAATAGCTTCAGCAACGACACTCCAACATCCTTCCAAATCAGCGGCGATTTTATCTTCATTCAAGATAAGTTTGCCCAAGCCCTTCAATGTACTTGCAATTGCAATCATCTGATGACCGAACGGTATACCGATATTACGGATTACAGTGGAGTCAGTCAAGTCGCGCTGAAGACGTGAGACAGGTAACTTTGTCGACAAATGTTCCAATATCGCATTGGCCATACCAAGATTTCCCTCAGCATTCTCATAGTCAATAGGATTGACCTTATGAGGCATTGCGCTTGATCCCACTTCTCCTGTCTTTATCTGCTGTTTGAAATAGTCCATTGAGATATACTGCCAGAAGTCCCTATTCATATCAATCTGAATAGTATTAAGGCGCTTCATAGCATCTAAGACCGCAGCTAAGTTATCATAGTTACTAATCTGTGTCGTATATTCTTCACGTTCCAAACCGAGTTTTTCTTTCAAGAAACGTGCTGCAAAAGCTTTCCAGTCAATATTGGGATAAGCCACCTTATGGGCATTGAAATTTCCTGTAGCTCCACCAAACTTAGCTGACAACGGAATGGCTTTCATCTGCTTCAACTGACATTCGAGTCTGTAAGCAAATACTTTTATCTCCTTTCCAAGACGTGTTGGAGAGGCCGGCTGTCCGTGAGTACGTGCAAGCATGGGAATATCTGCCCATTGTTCTGCAAAATCCTCGAGTTTGTCAATCAGTTGTTGAATGGCCGGATAATATGTCTGGTCCAATGCATCCTTT
Source organism: uncultured Bacteroidaceae bacterium (assembly GCA_964646955.1). GTDB lineage: Bacteria > Bacteroidota > Bacteroidia > Bacteroidales > Bacteroidaceae > Colenecus. The sequence goes on from CAZYFO010000017.1 coordinate 4,872, forward strand.
ATCGACAAAGGCACTGAGGTATTGTTAATATCCTGTGATGTCAATCCAAAATGGATAAACTCCTTGTATTGAATCAACTGGGGAATGGCATCGAACTTTTCCTTTAAAAAATATTCAACGGCCTTGACATCGTGATTGGTAACCGATTCTATCGATTTGATGTGCGCCGCATCTGCCTCAGAAAAATCTTGCCAAATATTACGGAGAGACACAAAACTCTCTTTATCCACTCCAGCCAACTGCGGTAAAGGCAATTCGCATAGTGAAATAAAGTACTCAATCTCGACTCTTACTCTGTATCTGATAAGAGCATACTCTGAAAAGAATTCCGCAAGTGGCTGTGTCTTGCCGCGGTATCTGCCATCTATCGGCGATATCGATGTGAGCTTATTAAGTTCCACGTATTTAAATATTTATCTTATCTTGCTTCTCAGCATTTATTTGCCTAGATTATCCAGCTTAGAACAGAAGCCAAATATGGTCAGATTATATCTATAGCTGCTTATCTTGTATCGGCCTGCAAAGATACTACAAATTAGCAAATTACCATAGCCTCAGTTATCTATATTTTTGTTATAAAAAATAAACTACGAAAGAGAGCGAAAAAAATTTAAAATGGGTACATTTGCCACTTTGTTTGTAATAATAAATATTTAATAATAGTATGACTACAGAAGTAATAAAGAAGAGATTAAGCGAGAGTACCTCAGCGCGATGGATAGCGCTTTTAATTGTTTCATTCACCATGATGTGGGGATATTTCCTCACCGACGCCATTTCACCTCTAATGACGATGTTGGAAGATCAGATGCAATGGACAAGTTCTGAGTTCGGAATCTTCAACTGGTCATATTGTTGGTTCAACGTATTCCTCTTTATGTTGATATTCGGAGGTATTATTTTGGACAAACTTGGAGTAAGAATTACAGGCATTATGTCCTGCCTGCTTATGATTACAGGTGCTTTCATTAAATATTATGCTGTTGAATATATTTCTCCAGGCCCTGAAGCCGGTTTAATATTGGGATTACGTGCTCAGGTATTTACCGCATCACTTGGTTTCGCCATTTTTGCCGTTGGAACCGAAACATGTGGTATTACAGTGTCGAAAGTAATCACGAAATGGTTTACAGGAAGGGCATTGGCTCTTGCCATGGGTATTCAGGTAGCAGTTGCGCGCCTAGGTACTGCACTTGCTCTGGTTCTAAGCCCCGTCATAGTAAGACACTTCTCAATGTCATCTCCTTTACTATTCTCGGCCTTATTGCTCTGTATTGGACTTTTGGCATATTTGGTGTTCTGCACAATGGATCGCAGATTCGATGAGGAAAAAGCCTCCATCTCGACCGAACCTGAAGATGTCTTCAAGATTAGAGACCTTAAACTCATTGTCACTAGTCGCGGTTTCTGGCTTATTGCCCTACTCTGCCTGATGTTCTATTCAGCCGTATTCCCTTTTATGAAATATGCTACCTCTCTGATGGAAAACAAATACTCCGTAGATGGTGAATTGGCAGGAATTATACCGAGCCTAATTCCTTTCGGTAATCTGATAATGACACCTCTTTTCGGAGGAATATATGATAAGAAAGGTAAGGGCGCAACGATTATGATTATCGGCTCTGTCTTGCTGATTTTGGTTCATATACTGTTCGCGTTGCCGATTTTGAACTACTGGTGGTTTGCAGCTCTGGTAATGGTTTTACTCGGAATAGCATTCTCTTTGGTACCTTCAGCCATGTGGCCGAGCGTACCCAAGATTATTCCTCAAAAACTGGTCGGTTCGGCATACGCACTGATATTCTGGGTACAAAATATTGGCTTGGGGTTTGTTCCTTTACTTATTGGTTGGATACTGAACAAATACTGTATCGTAGGAACACGCTTGGTTGACGGCAATGAGGTTAACCTATATGATTATACTCTGCCGATGTTCATTTTCGCCATGTTTGGTATAATCGCACTTATTTTGGCATTTTTCTTGAAGGCAGAAGATAAAAAGAAGAACTACGGATTGGAATCTCCAAACATTAGGAAATAGCCCAATTAATTAATATAAATGTTCCCACAAACTCATAATAGAGATTGTGGGAACATCTCTTATTTGTATCCTATTTATAGACTAAAACGGAAAAGATATCTTACTTGCCGGTAGCAGCCTCAATCTTGCGGAGCATAGCAAACATAATCAAAGCAGCTGCAACACAAAGTGACATTAGGATAGTCCAGTTGGCCCATAGAGGCACTTTATTCCACAACGTAGAGGGAACTGAACTGAGATAATTACCTATTGCGGTGGCAGCAAACCAACAGCCCATCATCAGTCCCTTGTATTTTGGCGGTGCTACCTTACTAACGAAGGATATTCCCATTGGAGAGAGTAACAGCTCAGCAAAAGTCAATACTAAGTATGTATTGATGAGATTTGTTGTGGCAACTCGCTCCGGCGAAGGTGCTCCGTTCAAATCCATTGGGGAAGCCAAGCCTGTGGATGCCAAAACCATAATAAGGTAACCTAATGCGGCAACCAACATACCCAGCCCTATCTTCTTTGGGGCAGAAGGTTCCTTTCCTCTTTTTGCCAATGCTCCAAAAATAGCCATTGAGACCGGAGTCAGAGCTACAACAAAGAACGGATTGAACTGCTGGAACTCCTGAGGCAGAATACTTACAGTAGCCTCCATATTATTATACAGAAGATAAGCGCTACCCCATAAGGCAATGGTTACGGCACCGGAAATAGACTTGCTGCGTGCTGTCTCTGACTGAAAGGTGGCGAACAGAGTATAAACAGATATTGCAATTAGAGCCAATGCCCATATATTGAACCCTATTCTCGGTAATCCGCTGACAGAAGTATCGGTATAATCACGTGCAAAATAGGTCAAAGATGAACCGTTCTGATGGAATGCCATCCAGAAGAAAATCACTACAGCAAAAACCAATACAAGGGCAACAATACGGTCTTTTGTCTGTTTTGCAGTAAGCCCTGAAGACTCCGGATTTGCTGCAGCGGCCTGCTTAGCTGTTACATCTGCATGTTTAAACCATGATCTGCAAGCAAAATATATGAGAATGGAGGCAATAAGAGATATACAAGCAACACCAAAGCCTAGATTGTAAGCTACTGAGAGACTGTCTATATAATCGTGGCTGAACTGAACCAAATCGACTCCTGTCTTTCCCATGCCAGCGGCAATGGCTGAAACAGTATCGGCATTCTCCATATTTCCTGCGATAATTTGATTGGCTAAAGCAGGCAGGTCGGCATTATATACCAGGCCATCCTTTGCAAGTCTCATGTTGGTCAATGCTGTAGCTGCTTTCGGAGCAAACATTGCACCTATATTTATTGCCATATAAAAAAGGCTGAAGGCAGAATCTCTCTTTGAGGAATAACGTGGGTCGTCATACAGATTACCTACAAGAACCTGCAGATTTCCCTTAAACAATCCGGTTCCAACAGCTATAAAAAATAGTGCCAATATCATCAACGCCAATCCGACGCTATTTGCAGCAGTAGGAATTGCCAAACAGATATATCCGATAAACATTATGCATATACCTGTTACAACACATTTGCCGAAACCTATTTTATCAGCAATGATACCGCCTATCACAGGCATGAAATAGACTGACGCTAAAAAAATTGCATAAAACTGTCCGGCTGTAGAAGCCGAAAATCCGAATTTTGCCTGTAAAAAAAGCAGGAAGATGGCCAACATTGTATAATAGCCGAATCTTTCTCCTGTATTGGCCAACGCCAACGCAAAGAGTCCTTTTGGTTGTCCCTTAAACATAAGTAATTAATAGTTAGTATGTAAAATCAATCCTAATATCTCTCGGAAAAATGCGAAGATAGTAAAAGAAATGTCCTTAAAGCCCAAACAAAAGCAGTAACAATAATCCATCTTGAAAAAAGGATAACAAGCCAGCTTGCACCAAGGGAGGCATAGAGAAGAAGATCCTCCAAATTACTGTGGCTTATACCAATATGTGTATTCAGCAGATCTATCTCTCTACGGCTTATATTACCTCTTTCCACCTCATCCATCAAAGCCGCCGATCCGTATGAGAGTCCGATAATATTGGCCACAATCCAAAGAAAAGCAGTTTTCTGCGGCAACCCAAAAATCTTCAGCAAAGGGCTGAGTGAACGAGCCACCTTATCCATAATTCCATATTCGTATAAAGCACGCTGAATTATATTAAGCAGATATATTAGACAGGTCATCCAAACAGTGAGTTTTGACAGACTCAGAATCCAGACCTTAAACATTGGTAAGAACTCTCCTTGAATGGAGAAAAACGTAGTCTCTGACAGACTAAGTGTTTCTATCTCATAAGACGGTTTACCCGGCAACACTAGATTAAGAAGCACTCCTAGCAGAATCGAACCGACCGTTCTTACTATTAAAGACCAAACTATCGGCGTTCCTGTTTTCTTTTGAACGGCGCACTCCACTATCATCGCATGAGCTGCAAGCGTCATAGCACCCAGAATCGTTATCTCTCTTGCGGTTAAATCAAGAGAGGATATAACCGCAATACAAGAATACACATTAATAAAATAACCGCTAACGAAACCCATTGATGCATCCCCAGGCAATCCAAATAGACGAAAAACAGGGCTGACCGCTGTGGCAATCCAACATAATATCCCCGTGTATTTCAACAGAAACATCACAAAAGAGACTATTGCGGTGATCTTAAATATCCACCATATCGTTCTGAAAGCTTGTGGAGAAGCGTCTCTTACAATACTCTTTAATTCTGGAGACATAAAAACGTAGATAAAAAAATAGGAAAAGGCGTCTTTTCCTATTTAATCGGTTCTGTTTAGTGGGCGTTGACGGATTCGAACCGCCGACCCTCTGCTTGTAAGGCAGATGCTCTGAACCAGCTGAGCTAAACGCCCTTGCTTTTCGAAAGCGGTGCAAAGATAGACACTTTTATTTATCCTCAAAAACTTTTACAGACTTTTTTATAGACTTTTTTTCATGATTTTTTTACCACCTCTATTATTTGAGGTATCTTCGCGGAAAGTTTACAAAATAGCACCCAAATGGAAACAGTTCTCAGTGGCATAAGGCCAACAGGAAATCTGCATATAGGAAATTACTATGGAGCAGTAACCAGTTTTGTTAAGTTACAGGAAAAATATAAATGCTTTTTTTTCATCGCAGATTGGCACTCATTGACTACTAGTCCTACTCCTGAGGGTATTCAGAATAGCACACGCACCATATTGGTAGAATATCTTGCCTGCGGTTTGGATCCTGAAAAAGCTACAATATACGTTCAGAGTGACGTACCTGAGGTAATAGAACTGTATCTATATCTAAATATGAATGCGTATCTGGGCGAATTAGGACGTGTCACATCTTTTAAAGAAAAGGCACGCAAACAGCCGGATAATGTCAATGCAGGTTTATTGACTTACCCCACACTGATGGCAGCCGACATCCTGATTCACAAAGCCAATAAAGTACCGGTAGGTAAAGATCAAGAACAGAATATGGAGATGGCTCGCAAATTTGCGCGTCGTTTCAATCAGATGTATAATACTGACCTATTTCCGGAACCGGCATCTTTTTCTCTTGCAGGTGAAGGCGGTCTAAAAGTTCCAGGGTTGGATGGTTCAGGGAAAATGGGTAAATCCGAAGGTAACTGTATCTACCTATGCGATGAAGCGTCAGTCATACGCAAAAAAGTGATGAAAGCTGTTACCGACGGAGGTCCTACAATGCTCAACAGTGAAAAACCAGAAGTGATTCAGAACCTATTCACTCTTCTGGATATTGTATCCGAGAAAGAGACATATCAATACTTTGATGATAAATGGAACGACTGCTCTATACGTTACGGAGACTTGAAGAAGCAGTTGGCAGAAGACATCATCAAGGCAACTGACCCAATTAGAGAGCGAATCAAGGAGTATTCCAGCAACAACGATTTGTTGGAACGTGTCGCTAGAGCAGGAGCTGAGAAAGCCAGAGAAAGTGCATCAGCAACACTAAAAGAGGTTAGAAAGATTATAGGCTTTAGGGTGTATTGATTAGAACTTTACACTACCATACATCACTACTTCTTACTTTCTAATGTAAGAAATCAGATGAATCAATGAAGGAGTCGATTGAGTGAGCGAATTAGTTTAGACAAAACTAAAATATTCGGTCGAGAGCGTCGGGAGACTGTAGAATGTAGACGGTCTTTCCTTCCGGAGTGCGTGAAGGCATCTCACAGGATTTGAGACTGCTGATTATTTCGTTCATTTCATCAGCAGTGAGCGCTTTGCCATTCTTTATAGCAGCCTTTTCAGCCATAGACTGTGCCATCTTCTCGCGCTGTGAATCACTGCTTTCAGTGCCATTCTCCCTGGATGCAGCAATCATATCCAAAATCAGTTTCTCGTAATCCATATTCTCAAGTCCTGCAGGGACACTCTGGACAGCCACTGCACCGTGACCCATATCGGAGATATCGAATCCGAGAGCGGCAAAGTCCTCCTTCAGATTCTGAAATAAGGAAGCATCGGAGATTGACAACTGGAACATCTCCGGGAATAGAAGGCCCTGTGACGCAACATCACCGGATTTCAGCTGAACTTTGTAACGTTCAAAAAGAATCCTAACATGTGCCCTATGCTGGTCAATAATCATGAGGCCGGAGGCAGACGAAGTGATAATGAACCTATTCTGATACTGAAAGCACGGAAATTTTTCCTCAATAGGTTCAAAAGATTCAGCCTTCTCCATCTTAGACTGATAATAGGAGGCTGGAGATGAAGAGTCATTGAGCTTACGTTCCAATTCCTCACCGATAAGTTTGGTCCATTGGCTCTCGTTCTTACGCTCACGGTAGCTCGGAGACGAGGAGAAAGGATTGAAATTAGGATTATAGCTGACCTTAGGTTGATTTATATTTTTATTACCGTCAAAGACCGGTATATCAGGCATATCTTGAGTATCAAAATCAATCTTAGGCATCTCCTCAAACTTTCCTATAGCCTCACTTACTGCAGACAATATGATTTTCCATATTACCGGTTCTTCCGCAAACTTAATCTCCGTTTTTGACGGATGGATATTTACGTCAATACTGTTTTTGGGGACGTCCAGAAATAGAATATATGTAGGCTGTTCTCCCTCAGGTATCAGTTTCTCATAAGCATTCATCACTGCCTTATGGAAATAGGGATGGCGCATATAACGACCGTTAACAAAGAAAAACTGTTCTGCTCCATGCTTGCGGGTACTGTCAAGAGTACCGCAGAAACCTGTAATATCAACAACAGAAGTATGAACCTCTACCGGAAGCAGTATCTGGTTCATCTTTTTTCCGAACAAACCTATAATACGTTGTTTCAAAGACGAAACAGGCAATGAGACAATTTCTTCTCCTTGATGGAAAAGTGAAATGGATACCTCGGGATGTACTAATGCTACTCTTTCTATTTCAGTAAGTACATGGCCGAACTCAGTCTGATTGTTTTTCAGGAACTTACGTCTGGCAGGAACATTGAAAAAGAGATTCTTAACAATAAAATTACATCCTGACGGACAAGCGACCGGCTCCTGAGAAACAATTTCAGAAGCACTAATTATCAAAGAGGTACCTATCTCGTCAGACTGCTGACGAGTTCTCAGTTCCACCTCTGAGACGGAAGCGATAGATGCTAATGCTTCTCCTCTAAAACCAAATGTAGTGAGTGAATAAAGGTCATCAGACGTTCTTATCTTAGACGTCGCGTGACGTTCGAAACATAGACTGGAATCGGCAGATGACATACCGAAGCCGTTATCAATGACTTGAATGGAAGTACGTCCTGCATCGGTAAGTAACACCTGAACATTTGTTGAACCTGCATCTATTGCATTCTCAACCAATTCCTTAACTACAGATGCCGGGCGATTGACTATCTCTCCCGCAGCAATCTGACCGGCAACTTCCGTTGGCAGAATTTTGATTACCTCACTCATAATAACACAAAGAACAACTCAAAATAAGAACTCACCCGTTATCAGATAATGCAATAACAGTAAGAGTGCAATCAGTGAAAGAATAAGGACCTTAGTAGATAAACGTGAGCCACCAGACTCTTTGAATTTTTTCAGGTGTTTGGTCCCCTCTAAAAACTTTCCGCGTATATCATCCGGGTTGAAAGTTTCTTTCGGTAACATACCCAAGTCCTTTTTAGCCTTTTCTTCTATCTTCTCAAGTTTTTCCTTCCTTTCATCATAGTAGATATACTTATGCTCGAAACGACGGGGTTCTCGAATACTAAACATTCCCATTTCTATCTCTTTTTAAGTGTTGGTAATGGCACCTCTCTGTGAATTGTAGTCTTTAGCTTGTCAGAAGCCTGCTTGCCTCTCCAATTAAAGACATCCCATCTATTAAAAGGACGTAATATTTCAAACCAGTTAAAATTTGAAAGATACATCTTATCCTGTTCTAGTTGATCCATAGGATAAAACACTCCACTGGAACTCTTAGTAATTAACAACTTACTTATAGCTTTATCTACAAAAAAAACTGACAAGAAAGAGGCCTCAGTAGTATTCATTCCCATCATCATACTATCCTCATCCTCGGGATAATAAACTATCAAGACATTCCCATCGACATCTGCTCTATGAATATTACCTTTAGCGAAATATGCCTTCATCTCACGGCCCGAAACCTGATTGAAATGGACGGAATCGATTCGTTGAATAAAAAGAGTCTGATCAATTACATTTACCCAATCTATGGTACTGTCGTTCATATAGACTTTGATTCTCTCACCCAACAACTGCTGTTCTCCATTCCATACGATTGGATCTTTATAAAGTGTGAGACATGAATCAAGGGTGCTGAACTCTAAAGAATCAGCTATCATCTGCAAATCAACCCTATAAGCCTTGACTTTATTATAAGCTCTTAGATGGCGATAGACTATACTATCATGAGCATCATTATAAAATGAAACAAGATGAAACGTATCAGCATGAATAAACAGACTGTCTTTAGTAGAATACTCTATCGCCAATGCATTTCCCGTGACTACAGCTGAATCATTCTCCCGATTGAAATAAACATAATCTCCACTGGCATCAATTTTATCTTTCAGATTAGTTAATTCAACTTTACCGAATCCCTCAACAATGCCATTTATATCATCATAATATAGACTGTCACCAACCACTTTCTTAAGGCCTTTATCTTGGGTGAGCACCGATCTGTCTAACAAAATCGCACTTTTATCAGTAGTATTGAATCTGCCATGTCTCGTATTGATAACATTCTCTTCGTTTACTATCGTTGTCGGGCTTGTAAAATAAGCTAAATGGAAATCGGTATCATAATAGAGAGTATCGGATGTCATCGTATAATCAGGACTCTCCAAATGAACATCTTTAATAAAAGTAGCAAGCTTTAAGACTGTATGGTATTGACCGTAGTCAGAAGTCAATGTATTCTTATCGTCAAGCAAAGTTCCACCATCAAAATAATAAGCAAGATCCAGATTCCTGTCATAATTAAGACTGTCGGTAATTAGAACCATATTGCGATTCTCCAAACGGACATTATCACGGACCTTTGCCATCTTCAAATTACCGTCATAGAAAGCTGAATCACCGAACAAAAAAAGAGTGTCGCCCTGCTCCATTCTGACATTATTGTAAGCACAAAAGGAGTTCGATTTTTGATAAAAAAGAGCACTGTCACAATACATATACATACTATCGTGACGGAAGGCGACTTCTCCGACTAAAATCTGTGCATCCGGATTAATACGCTTATTAAACTTAATGGCATTCGCATTAATCAGATGGACATAATTTGGCTTTGACTGTGCCGTGTCAGCAACTGCGTCTGTAGAATCGGCAGGTAGTTCATCTTTCTGTACCGCAAAAACACGTAATGCCAGAAAGAAGAATAAAACTGCAGATAATATATACCTCGAGTTATGTCCCATTTATTAATTAATGTTGCCCCCATCCGGGATACTTGAATTCACAATCATTCCAACCTTCGTTAATCTTCACATAGGTGATACGTTGTTTTTCCCTTATCCATTTTTCTAATACTTCAGCTCTCTTTTCCAGAAGCACTTTGTCCTGAAGAATTTGATAGTCATCTGCCATTGTTGCCTTATGACCTGAGATCTTGCTCTTTAACTTAACTATGGCACATACCTTTTTACCGTCTGGCATTTGCATTACAAAAGGATCGGATATCTCTCCAACATGCATATTATTTACCACCTTTGAAACATCCTGTGGTAACTGCTGCATCTCAAATTTAGATAATGTCGTCCTATCCTCTAAAGTATAAGTCATCAAGCCCTTATTATTTCGGGTATCCTTGTCGGAAGAGATATATGTAGCTCCCTCCTCAAAAGTAAACTTAGCGTTTCTGATATCATTAGCAATAGAATCAAGTCTTAGCAAACATTCATCAATGCTGGATTGTGGAACTCTCGGTTTTCTGAGTATATGTCTGACATTTACTCTGTCTCCCCTTCGCTCAATAAGTTGAATAATATGGAATCCGTATTCAGTCTCAACAATTTTTGAAACCTTTTTCGGATCTGTCAGATTAAATGCAACTGCTGAGAACTCAGGAACCATCTCTCCCCTACCCACAAATCCACATTCTCCTCCCTTTCTAGCAGTTCCAGGATCTTCAGAATACAATAAAGCCAATGTTGAAAATTGAACCTCACCGGCCAGAATACGATCTGTATATTCTCTAAGTTCAGCTTTTACTTCATCAATATCAGCTTGAGGAATCTTAGGTTCTAGAGTTATAATCTGTACCTCCACCTGAGTAGGTACATAGGGAATATCTTCGGCGGGTATCTCCTTAAGATAACGACGAACCTCAGCCGGAGTGACGTTCACCTTACCGGTAATCTTTGATTTTACAGAACTAATAATCAAATCGTTTTCAGTAGATTCATACAGTTTTTCTCTGATCTGAGACATACTCATTTCAAAATATTCCTCTATCTTTTCCATTCCTCCAAGATTGGAAGCCAGGGATTGAATTCTATAATCCAACTGCTGATTAACCTCAGATGGAGAAGCAGTAATACTGTCTAGCTTTGCTTGAGTCAGAAAAAGCTTATTGATAGCCAACTCTTCCGGTATAAGACAATACGGATCGCCTTCCCATTTTATTCCATTTAGTTGGTCCTGCTTACGAGTTTCCTCAACTTCAGATTTGTATATAGCTTCATCGCCCACAATCCAAGCCACCTCGTCAATGACGTTGTTTTGTGCCTGAATGTCGTTATTATCAAATAAGACAGATAGCAACATCAGAGTCATTATCACTCGAATTATTCTCATTTTTTCTTATTATGGAGTATTATTATATCTTTATCAAGTGCACTTTGGTAAAGCTCTTCCTTAATCTGTTGCATGTAGGACACCTCTTTGTTATTTATCAGCAGATCTCTTATTTTCCCAGTTGCACTTTCGACCGGTTCATAGCTTCCTTTTGTAATATACTCACTGACATTCAGCAAATATATATATTGTTCATCCTTGAACTCCAGACTGGATTGCCTTTCTAAGAGATCCTTCAGAGGGACATCTAATGGAGGCAATAAAATTTCCACATCGGAAACGGAGAGCCATCGGTCATAAAAGAACTCATATCTGACTGCGTATTTTATACTGTACTTTTCTATTTCGTCAAAAGTATTATCACCACTCTGCTTATACCAGGTTTTTATTTTATCGATATTTGGAGCAGATAGAGGAATCTTCAGAAATAGGCCTTTTATCATAGGCTCATTCAGAACAAACAGCCTCAAATTGTTATTATAAAAGTCTTTTATATCCTGATCCGATACTTCCTTGTCAATCTTCTGTTCTATCAACCTCTGTTGATATTCATGAAGAATAAGAGACCGTCGATAACTCTCGACCAATTGATCTATCTCTTTTGTATCGGGAATATTTCTGACTGCATTTTTGTAGAACAAAATCTCAGCAATCCAATTCTTTATATACCTTTCTGCGAATTCAACACTATCTTCATCGGTACAATCCAAAGGCAGAACCTTCTGTAAGTCCTCAGAATATAATACATTGCCTTCTATCTCAACCAAAGGAGTCTTACCCGCGCTATAATTCACAAAAGCCTTCTCTCTGCAAGAAGCCAATGCAGACATTATTAATAAACCCGCAAGTGTTCCCTCAATACGGATTTTTATGAAAGTGCTGATAAACAGATTCATTATAATCTTATGGCCTTACTGAAAAAAGCACCTTTTTATTGATTTTATAATGATATCTCTTTCGAAGGCTTTTTATCCACTGACTCTCCAATTGGTTCTGGTAATCATTAACTACAGAACTAGCTACTTCCATGTATTCTTCCGGGGAATCGGTAACATAACCTAAATAGTTAACATAAGGATATCCTTCAATCGATTTTGCCTCACCCTCGCCAAATACATATTTATCTACATGATTAAGCTTACCCTTTTCCACCGGGCCATTGATAACCTTCACCACAATAGAATCTTTATTCAATTCTGCAATTTTATCAGGCCACTCTGTCATCGGAACACCTTTCAATAACAATTTAATATCATAGAACACCTGCTCACTTTTACAGAAAAAGAGCATTCCCTTAAATCTTGGAGCAACAAATTTGTAATTTTTCTTATGTGCCTTAAAATACTTTTCCAATGCAAGTGAGTCCTGAGCAGCTTTCTCCCAAACCTCTCTGTTACTTATTTCAAATAGCATCAATCCGTCATAATACTCTCTTGAGATATTCCTAAATTCAGGATTTAGTTCTTCAAGCAAACTATCTACACGAGTCAAAGCATCTTTAGATGACAAGTTCCATCCCATTTCTTTAGAAATCTTTTCTGCCTTTTTTTCCTTGGATTCTTCAAATATTCCCTGATTCTGCATCCACTCGTAAATATTATCCCTATGATCATCATAGTTGCCAAAGTCTTTTTTTGCGGTGACGTATAATATCAGAAAGCCGGCATCACATAAGAAAGGCTTTGACATTTCGCCCTCTTTCATTGAGAAAGCGTAATCTGCAATTGAAGGGTCAAGCTGTCCCTTCGAAACCCAACCATATGTTCCTCCATCACTAGCTGAAGGATCATCGGAAAAATCCTTAGCTACATTCCCAAAAATTTCTTTGTCAGTTAAAAGCTCATAAATTGAATCAATTCTCAGCTTAGCAGCTTGAATATCCTCTTCCGAATCACCTTTTGGAACAACGGATATTGCATTCAAAAATATAATTCCATCAGGTCCTACATCCTCGGCGGACATTCTGAATGTCTCACGTGCCACTTCCTCTAAATAAATAGAATCTATCAAATAAGATTCCGCTAGGATATCTCGATACTGCTTAAACTCATCAAGAAAAGAGTTCGACTTGTCAATCCCTGCTTCCTCAGCAGCCTCCACCTTCATCTTATAATTTATGAACAGTTCAGCATACTCTTGCAAAGTCTCATTTGTTGACTCAACTCCGGTGAAGTTCTTTGAATAAAAATATTCGAATTCTGACTTTGAAATACTTTTACCATTGATCTTCATTATCTCGGGATCTTCCTGCGCATATAATGACAATGACGATGCAAAAAGACTAACAACAAAAAAAAGTAAGGATAATCTTTTCATAACAAGTTTATTATTCGTAACGACTATAATTTGGAGCCTCACTGGTAATAGCTACATCATGAGGATGACTCTCGTTCATTCCGGCACTGGTTATTCTGACAAACTTGGTGTCATGAAGTTTTTCAATATTTGAAGCGCCACAATATCCCATTCCCGAACGTAATCCTCCAGCCAACTGATATACCACTTCAAACAGTGTTCCCTTATATGGGACACGCGCTGCAATTCCTTCAGGAACCAGTTTTTTTGAATCCGACTGATCTGACTGGAAATAACGATCCTTCGAACCGTTCTCCATTGCCTCTAACGAGCCCATACCACGATATGACTTGAATTTACGTCCGTTGAATATTATCGTTTCACCCGGTGACTCTTCAGTACCTGCAACCAAAGAACCGAACATTACTGAACTACCACCCGCAGCAAGAGCTTTGACAACATCACCGGAATAACGAAGCCCACCATCAGCAATAATTGGAACACCGGATCCTTTAATCGCCTTTGCAACATCATAAATCGCAGAAACTTGAGGTACACCAATACCGGCAATAATTCTGGTTGTGCAAATTGAACCGGGACCTATTCCCACCTTAACTGCATCTGCACCGGCATCAACCAACATTTTTGCTGCATCTCCGGTTGCTATATTACCTACAACTATATCAATATTCGTGTATTTTGACTTTGCTAATTTCAAGGTCTCAACAACTGATCTTGAATGACCGTGAGCGGTATCAATAACAATAGCGTCAACACCTGCTTCAACCAAAGCATCTATCCTTTCCAAAGAATCTTTAGTTACACCTACGCCACCGGCTACGCGTAACCTACCCTTTGCATCCTTGCATGCCAAAGGTTTATCTTTTGCCTTTGTAATATCCTTGTAAGTGATAAGGCCAACCAGTTTGCCTTTGTTGTCAACAACAGGCAATTTTTCAATCTTATACTCTTGCAAAATCTGAGAAGCCTCTTCCATATCTATCTGCTGATAAGTAGTGATGAGGTTCTCTTTTGTCATAACATCATCAATCTTAGTATCAGGATTACGCTGGAATCTTAAATCTCGATTTGTCACGATACCACATAGTGTACCATCTTCTTCAACAACGGGAATGCCACCAATATGATACTCTGCCATGATAGCTAAAGCATCGCGGATGGAATTTTCGCGATGAATGGTTATAGGATCATATATCATGCCATTTTCAGCCCTTTTTACTATAGCTACTTGACGAGCCTGATCAACAATAGGCATATTCTTGTGAATAACACCGATACCGCCTTCACGAGCAATAGCTATTGCCATTCTAGACTCAGTAACAGTGTCCATCGCTGCAGTCACAAACGGTAAATTAAGAGATATGTTTCTAGAAAACTTTGAAGCCAAAGAAACATCACGCGGTATTACTTCAGAATAAGCCGGAATCAGCAGCACATCATCAAAAGTTAAACCGTGCATCACAACTCTATCTTCCAAAAATGACATATTATTTTTTTTTTGATTGATAATCTATTAATTTCCCATCTCAGAGAGAAACTTTATTCGTACTAGACGAATCTCTTCTTCTGAATAATCATCTCCCAACTCATCAATGGCATCATCCATCTGATCTGTTTCTGATTCCTTGAAATAGGCATAAATATCCTCGGCACGATCCTCATCCATTGCACTCTCAATAAAATAATTGATATTCAATTTCGTGCCGGAATAAACAATTGTCTCAATCTCGGAAAGCAACTCGTCAAAATCCAGTCCCTTACTATCAGCCAAATCATCAAGTGCAACCTTACGATCTATAGCCTGTATGATGCTTACCTTTAGCTTAGATTGATTAGCTACAGTACGTACACGCATATCTTCCGGACGTTCTATCTCATTCTCCTCTACGTGACGTTTAATCAAATCTATGAATTCCTGTCCATAGCGCTTTGCCTTTCCAGCACCTACACCGGTAATGTTCTGCAACTCATCCATAGTGACAGGATATGTTGTAGCCATAGCTTCGAGTGAAGGATCCTGGAAAATCACATAAGGAGGTAGCTGCAAATGTTTTGAAATTTTCTTCCTGAGATCCTTTAACATTGAAAACAACTCCGGGTCTACAGCAAAAGTACCTCCTCCACGCATCGGTCCTTCCGTTTCATCATCTTCATAGTCTTTGTCTTCAACTATTTTAAATGACTTCGGATTAGCAATAAACTCCCTTCCCTCTTCAGTTATCTTAAGAAGACCGTAATTTTCGACATCTTTCTCGATATATCCTGCTATCAATGCTTGACGGATAACCGCATTCCAAGTTTTTTCCTCTTCATCGGAGCCGGAACCGAACACTTCCAGATCATCATGCATATGATCTTGTATCTCAGAAGTCTCCTTACCCGTCAAGATGTCAATGACATAATCAGATTTAAAGTTCTCCTTAACAGCGGAAATAGCTTCTAATACAGTTGTAAGAAAACTCTGTGCCTCAATCTGTTTCTTTGGGTTAAGGCAATTGTCACAGTTTCCACAATTACACTCTTCGTATATCTCACCAAAGTAGTGCAACAGCAGTTTTCTTCTACATACCGATGATTCACAATATGCAGTTGTCTCCTGAAGAAGCTGTCTGCCGATATCCTGTTCCGCCAAAGGTTTACCCTCCAGAAATTTTTCAAGTTTCTGGACATCCTTACTATTATAAAATGCAATACATTGTCCTTCTCCTCCATCACGACCGGCACGGCCAGTCTCTTGATAGTAACCTTCCAGGCTTTTAGGGATATCGTAATGTATCACATACCTCACATCCGGTTTATCAATACCCATACCAAATGCTATCGTTGCAACAATAACATCTATCTTCTCCATTATGAATGCATCCTGGGTCTTGGAACGTGCTGAAGCATCCATGCCTGCATGATACGGCAATGCAGCTATCTCATTAGCCTGTAACACCTCTGACAATTCCTCTACTTTCTTTCTAGAAAGACAATATATGATACCTGACTTTCCTGCATTCGCCTTAATAAAACGGATTATATCCTTATCGACATTTTTTGTCTTTGGCCTTACTTCATAATAAAGATTTGGCCTATTAAATGATGACTTAAAATCCACTGCGTCTTGAATACCTAAACTCTTCTTTATATCATCACGAACCTTGTTTGTAGCTGTAGCCGTCAATGCTATCACAGGCGCATTGCCTATTTCATTGATAATCGGACGGATTCTGCGGTATTCCGGTCTGAAGTCATGTCCCCATTCCGAAATACAATGAGCCTCGTCAATGGCATAAAAAGAGATCTTTATGTTCTTTAGAAATTCAACATTATCTTCCTTTGTAAGCGACTCGGGAGCCACATAAAGTAGCTTAGTCTTACCTGACAAGATATCCGATTTAACCTGATCAATGGCTGTTTTACTTAATGAAGAATTAATAAACTGTGCGATTCCATCCTCCTCACTGAGATTCCTCATAGCATCCACCTGATTCTTCATCAAGGCGATAAGAGGGGAGATAACAATTGCCGTGCCTTCGGAAACCAAAGCAGGCAACTGATAGCATAACGATTTGCCTCCACCTGTCGGCATCAATACAAACGTATCCTTCCTGGCCAACAAGTTCTTGATAATCGCCTCTTGATCACCTTTAAATGTATCAAATCCAAAATGGACTTTCAGCACCTCTGTTAAATTAATATCTTTATTTGACATATTTTCAATTAATACTCTACAAAGAATTCGTTCGAATCAATGTGAATCGTAATAACAAAGTTATACACAAGTACCTGATACTTGCAAACATTTTATCTTAAAAAAACAAGAAATCGACTTTCGTCTCAACAAAAGGTAAACATATAGCAGGCACAATATTAGGCCGTTTTCAAACGGGCTCCGTTAGTTTTCTCCATTTGTTTACGAGCATAGTCCAAAGTAATCTCCAATTTCTTTTTCTCCGTAGAAGGAATCTCGAACATCACATCCATCATTATGGACTCTACAATAGATCTGAGTCCACGAGCGCCCAACTTAAACTCGATAGCCTTATCGACAATAAAATCAAGTACTTCCAGTTGAAAACTCAGTTCTACACCATCATAGGAAAACAACTTTATATATTGTTTGATAATGGAATTTTTCGGTTCCGTCAATATTTGGCGCAATGCTGCTTTATCCAAAGGCTCCAGATATGTAACAATAGGCAATCTGCCTATAATTTCCGGGATGAGGCCAAATGACTTCAAATCTTGAGGAGATATATACTGCATAAGATTCTTGAAATCTATCTGTTCTCTTTTTTCTATAGAATCAAATCCAACAACCTGAGTATTCAGTCTGTTTGCAATTTTCCTTTCAATACCGTCAAAAGCACCTCCACAAATAAATAGGATATTTTTCGTATCGACCTGAATAAATTTCTGTTCAGGATGTTTTCTTCCCCCTTGTGGCGGAACATTTACAACAGAACCCTCCAAAAGCTTAAGAAGACCTTGCTGAACACCCTCTCCACTCACATCTCTCGTAATTGAAGGATTATCTCCCTTTCGGGCTATCTTATCAATTTCATCAATGAAAACAATACCTCGCTGTGCTGCTGTTACATCATAATCCGCTACCAGCAACAACCTGGACAGAATACTTTCTACATCCTCGCCTACATAACCGGCCTCTGTCAGAACCGTCGCATCTACTATTGTGAACGGAACCTTTAGGAGTTTTGCTATTGTCTTTGCCAACAATGTCTTTCCTGTTCCCGTCGCCCCAACCAAAATAATATTGCTCTTTTCAATATCTATGTCATCTTCCTTATTCTGGCAAATTCGCTTGTAATGGTTATAGACGGAGACAGAAAGATATCTCTTGGCAGCATCTTGACCAATCACATATTCATCAAGATGCCTCTTTATTTCCATTGGTTTAGGCACAGAGTCCATAGTAAAAGAAGAGCTAGTCTTCTCATTCTGAGAATCCCGGACAATCTCAAATGCGCGTTGAACACATTCGTTACAGATACATCCGTCAATTCCTGTAATAAGAAAACCTATCTCCTTTTCTGCCCTACCACAAAAACTGCAGCTTCTTGATTTTTTTTGTATCGGCATTTATTTACGCTTTTCAAGAATTTGATCAATCATACCATATTCCTTTGCCTCAGCAGCTGTCATCCAATAATCTCTGTCACTGTCAGCCCATACTTTATCAAATGGGGTGTGAGAATGATCAGAAATGATACCATATAGCTCTTTCTTCATCTTCTGTATCTCACGTGCAGTGATTTCAATATCACTTGCCTGTCCCTGAACACCACCTAACGGTTGATGTATCATTACTCTGCTATGAGGCAAAGCCGAGCGAAGTCCTTCTTCACCGGCAACCAACAATACAGCGGCCATACTTGCTGCCATTCCGGTACATATAGTTGCCACCTTGCTGCTTATAAACTGCATGGTGTCATAAATGCCAAGGCCAGCTGTTACAGCACCGCCGGGTGAGTTTACATATATGGAAATTGTCTTGGACGAATCAACGGAATCCAGATACAATAGTTGTGCCTGAATCGTGTTTGCCGCATAATCATTGATTTCCGTACCCAAAAAAATGATTCTATCCATCATCAATCGGGAAAAGACATCCATCTGAGTAACATTCAGTTGACGCTCTTCGAGAATATACGGATTCAAGTACTGAGACTCAGACTTGATAACATCATCAAGAGTCTGACTGCTCATACCTAAATGCTTAACGGCAAATTTTTTGAAATCATCCATAGATAAGATATTTAAAATGGTGAGACTTACTTCTTTTCTGTTTCAAAGAGTTTGTTAAACTCCTCTATTGTGACTGCCTTGTTCTTCAACTTAAACTGCGGTTTCAACGCTGCAGCAAGCTTAGTCTCAACAGCACGGTTTACCAAACCGTCAACTGTCTCTTGTTTCTTCATCATCTCTTTTGCATAGTTGTCAAGCAACTCATCAGGAATATTCATCATTCCATATTGAGCAAACTGTGCTCTGGTTGCCTCACGAGCTTGCAATTTCACATCTTCTTCTTCAATCTTTATTCCGTTCTTCTCGACAAGTTGCTCCTTGATGAGATGCCATGTCAATTCATCGATGCTTCTATCATAATTCTCTTCAACCTTAGCAGGATTGGCATCCTTGGCATTGCTCAACATAATTCTTTTCAGCAAAGCGTCTGCAAAAGAGAGTTTACCTACCTTGCTTTTCAAGAATTCACGAACATCAAGCAAGAATTTGTAGTCACTATCCGGAGTAAAACTGTTCTTCAATGTCTCAGCAACTTTTGTCCTGAACTCTTCCTCGCTCTTTACAGCATCTTTACCGAATACCTTGTCGAATATATCTTGATCCAATTCGCCTTCAACAAAACGGGTAATCTCCTCAATTGTCAAAGAGAAATCTGAAACTATGCCCTCTACCTCTTCTTTCTTTTTATTCAAAAGTGAAGCTATTTCCGCTGCATTGGCGTCATAAGCTGCTGAAGGATTAAATACGACAACACCGCCTTTTTTAGCAGACTTGAAAAGTTTTTTCTGATCTTCGTTCTTAAAGTAGCTTGGCATAACTACAGCATTTGCCACATTAATTCCATCCTCCTTAGCAGAACCGTCAGCATTTAGTTCAACGAGTGTGCCTTTAACAACATCATTATCCTGATATGAATCAACGCTATCGTATTTACCGTTCTGCTGAGCATATGATTTAATCTGCTTGTCAACCATTTCGTCTGAAATCTTGATCTCATAATATGGGATCGAATCTTCCTTAGAAGGAGTAGCATCAAATTTTGGAGCGATGGCAATATCGAAGTAAAAAGTCAAATCATCTGAGTCCAAATCCTGCATTGCATCATCTTTTTCATCATTTGGCAGGGGTTCACCAAGCATATTAATCTTGTTGTCCTTTATATAACCGAAGATCTTTTCTTGCAGAATTTTATTTATCTCTTCAGCTTTAATACTCTTTCCATACATTTTACGGATAAGATTCATGGGTACCATGCCCGGACGAAAGCCCGGCATATTAGCCTTTTTGCCATAAACCTTAAGAGACTTTTCTACGTTTTCCGAATAATCAGCATTCTCAAGCTTGATTGTGAGCAAACCCTGAACTTCACTTAAATTTTCAAACGAAATATTCATCCTTATTTATTGTTTAAGATTTCCATGTTTTACCGATTCTACTCCCATTTTGAGAGACATTCGGATTAGGGTGCAAAAGTAGTTCTTTAATCACAAATGCCCAAATAATTAAATATTATTCGCAAAACATAGACTAGAAACAGATTCGCAGTTAATTATATGCCTTTTTTCTCATATATTTGTACTCTCGTTCAATAATTGACGGCAATATGGAATCAACGGATACAAATTCTGATAAGATAATGGTGTTGAGAACAGAGAATCTGGTCAAAAGATACGGAAAACGTACCGTAGTAAACCATGTCTCTATCAATGTAAAGCAAGGGGAAATCGTTGGTCTTTTAGGCCCGAATGGTGCCGGTAAGACCACATCATTCTATATGACCACCGGACTAATCACTCCAAATGAAGGAAAGATTTTTTTAGATGATGAGGACATTACCGAATATCCTGTTTATAAACGTGCACGTCGTGGCATTGGATATTTGGCTCAAGAAGCCAGTGTATTTAGAAAATTGTCCGTCGAAGATAATATCCTATCTGTTCTGGAACTAACAGGAAAACCGGCAGATTATCAGAAAGAGAAGCTTGAAAGCCTTATCAACGAATTCAGTCTGCAGAAAGTCAGGAAGAATCTTGGAGACCGTCTGTCAGGAGGTGAAAGACGCAGAACCGAAATAGCAAGATGTCTGGCAATTGAACCAAAATTCATAATGTTGGACGAACCTTTTGCCGGAGTCGACCCTATCGCTGTGGAAGATATTCAACAGATAGTATGGAAACTAAAAGATAAAAACATTGGCATTCTCATCACTGATCATAATGTTCATGAGACATTGAGCATCACAGACAGGGCCTATCTTCTTTTTGAAGGAAGGATTCTGTTTCAGGGAACACCTGAAGAGCTTGCCTCCAATCCGATAGTAAGAGAGAAATACCTAAGTCAGAGTTTCGAGCTCAAGAAAAAGAGCTTCCAAACTAAATAAAAAATAAGATGAATACCATAAACCGCTTTATTTTTTCGTTCATCGTATGTGCTCTTTCTGTTAGCAGTATTTATGCAATACCTGCCAGAAAGGATATCAATACGTACATCCAGCCGGACGGTTTGAAAATCAGCATAGAACTTATTGGTGATGAATATGGTTCTTATTATAGAACTACAGATGGGCTGATGGTTGACAAAGACTCCGAAAGTGTTTGGAAATATGTCATTTCAATAGAAAACGGTTACAACAAACTTAGTAGCATCTCTGCCCATAACAGAATTAACAGAGATAACGAAGAGATAAAATTGATTCAATCCATAAACCAACGGGCTCTTATTGAAAAGGCTAACATCATAAGAAATCAGAAATTGTTGGAAAGGAGTCTTCTTTACTCACCGCAGAACAAACTCACACGTTCCCTCACACCAAATGTTGGTCCATATTCTACAAACGACTTTCCTTCTTTCGGCAATATAAAGGGTTTAGTCATTCTCGCAGAATTCCCTGATAAACAATTCTCAATGAGTGACACAGAAATTAAGTCAAGATATAATGCGATGCTTAACCAAAGCGGTTATTCCGACACAGTTTCAATGGAAGGTGTTGAAAGAATTGGTGCTATTGGGAGTGTGAAAGATTATTTCGAATCACAGTCTTTCGGGCTATTCTCTCCGACTTTTGATGTTGTGGGTCCCATTACTGCCAATTACGGATATGCCTATTATGGTGCCAATGTAGGAGGTGTTAGAGGCGATGACTCGAAAAATGCCAGCAAACTTGTTAGCGAAGTTTGTAGCAAAGCTAAAAATCTGGTAAACTTCGCAGACTACGATGCCAATTCGGACAGAATCGTTGATTTTGTATATGTAATATTTGCCGGACAGGGAGAGAATTTTTCAGGTTCTGATCCTTATACAATCTGGCCTCATCAGTGGGAAATATCATTACAGATAGGTACCAAAATTGTCAAGCCCTATGCTTGCTCTTCAGAATTGTTTTACAATTATGACGACGTACTGGATGGTATAGGTACAATATGCCATGAGTTCTCACATATTATCGGATTACCCGATTTCTATAGCGTTACCAACAATCAAGATGTTTTTGCTATGAGTAGCTGGAGTGTCATGGACTACGGCAGCTATGACAATTACGGCTTTGCTCCTACCGGATACACGGCATTAGAAAGATATTCTTTGGGATGGATGGACCTGACCGATATCTCTGATCCGGGGACCTACTCTCTTTATGATGTAGGGGACTCAGGAGTGGCTTATCGCCTTAATTCCGCCAGTGATAATCAGTTTATCGTATTGGAAAACCATCAGAAGAAGGGATGGTACAGTTTCCAAAACAGTTCGGGCCTTATGGCAACAGCAGTATACTATGATTCGGATCTTTGGTATAAAAATGAGGTTAATGAAGATCCACTAAAAAAGAGATACTATATTTTACCTGCTGACAACAAATATTCTGATGCAACACTATACGGGGATCTGTTTCCGTTCAGAAATAAAGATAGCATCACGTTGAACAGCAGTCCCGCATCTCAAATAAACAATGGAAATCCAATATCAATTTCAATTCTGAATATTAGAAAAGATGCTTCTGCCATTATTTTTGACATTCCTCAAAATACGCTTACAGAAATCAGAAATACGGAAGCGATGAGTCCTTCAGCATCTTGTATAGACGGAGTTGTAACTGTCAAAGCAAAAAGAGGTACCAGGGTAATTATATACTCTGTTGCAGGTTCAGTTATATCCAATTATACAACAACTGCAGACGAAGAACAATTTGTTCTACCATCTGCAGGTATATATATTGTAAAATGTGGAGACAAGACCTTCAAGGCAGTAAAATAATACCGCTCTACTTCTGACGGATAAAGATATTTATCGGGGTGCCGGAGAAATCCCATTTCTCGCGTATCTTATTTTCCAAGAAACGTTTATACGGATCTTTAACATACTGAGGAAGATTTGCAAAGAACACAAAAGTCGGAACGGAAGGTCCTTGTATTTGCGTACAGTATTTTATCTTAATGTATTTACCTTTCATCGAAGGTGGAGGATAAGCCTCAATGAGAGGCAACATCTCCGCATTCAATTTTCCCGTTGAGACTCTGAATATTTTGTGCTGATAAGTCTCTTTTGCAGCTTCTAGCACCTTGAGGATGCGTTGCTTATTTATTGCTGAAGTAAACAAAATAGGAAAATCAGAGAAAGGCGCCATACGAGAACGTATAGCTTCAATATAAGATTTCATTACCTTATCACATCTATCCTCAATAAGATCCCACTTATTCACTACCACTACCAATCCCTTTTGGTTACGCTGAACCAGAGATATTATATTCATGTCTTGGCTCTCAATTCCACGAGTAGCGTCAAGCATCAAGATGCAGACATCCGAATTCTCGATAGCGCGAATGGAACGCATCACAGAATAGAATTCCAGATCCTCTTCGACTTTGCTTTTCTTTCTGATACCGGCCGTATCGACTAAGTAAAAATCGAATCCGAATTTGTCATAACGTGTATAAATCGAGTCGCGAGTGGTACCAGCTATCTCAGTAACAATATTTCTATCTTCACCGATAAAAGCATTCACAATTGAACTTTTCCCGGCATTCGGACGGCCAACAACTGCAAAACGGGGAATCTCCTCATCGGATTCCTCAACAGCATCACTCTTAAACTTTGAAACAACAGCATCCAACAAATCACCGGTTCCACTACCATTGGCTGCAGATATTGTCATTGGGTCACCTAGCCCCAATTTATAAAACTCAGCTGCGCCATATTGCATTTCAAAGGAATCCATCTTGTTGGCAACAAGAATTACCGGAGTCT
>CAZYFO010000018.1:0-27943 GCA_964646955.1 uncultured Bacteroidaceae bacterium
GTTATGTATCCCATAGATTATATATTATAAATCAGGTGCAAAATTATAACTTTTCCATTAACTTCGCTCTATTAATTTACAAGCGATGACATATCAACCCCAAAAAGCATCATTATTAACCTTATATAAGGCTTCGGCGGGTTCCGGAAAGACGTTTATGCTGGCAGTCAGATATATTGCTCTGCTGGTACAGAACCCGGAAAGCTATAGAAATATTCTGGCGGTGACCTTTACGAACAAGGCTACCGGAGAGATGAAACAGCGTATCCTGGGACAATTATACGGCATAAGCCATAGGCTGAAAGAGTCTGAAATATATCTGCAGGAGATCAAAAAGATTATCAATACCGATGCTACTGACGATGAGCTGCGTATCAATGCAGGAAAGGCTCTCGGGAAATTGCTGCAGGACTACGGACATTTCAGAGTGGAGACTATAGACAGTTTCTTCCAGACGATACTAAGGAACCTGGCCAAAGAACTGCAACTGGGTGCAAACCAATCTCTGGAACTGGATACGGATGCCGTCATCGAGGAGGCTGTGGCCTCTTTTCTGAGCAACCTCTCATCAAACTCTCTGGAGATAAAGCTGATTATCCGTTTCATCGAGGAAAAAATACAGGATGAAAATGACTGGAAGATAGACAGTGAGTTGAAATCTTTCGCTTCTCAACTGTTCAGGGAGGTTTTCATCGAGAAAGGTGACAGGCTTCGTGACATTCTGAAATTTCCGGATAAGATTATCGAATATAAGTCTCTTCTGACAGATGAGCGAGAGAAAAAGCTGAATAATCTGGCTGAAAAGATTCGTGAGTTAGGACAGGATATCTCTTATGGTATGTATAATAACGGATTGAATGATTCTCATCTGGACAGGAATGCCAATAGTCTGATTAAAAGCATTGGGGATGATTCTTTCTTCGATAAAATCGGGAAAAGTACCATAGATAATTGTCTGGAAGATCCTGCTAAATTTTTCAACAAAAAAACCAGAGAAAATAGTCCTGAATTAGTCTGTTTCGCTGCTGACTTTATGGTGCCGCGTCTGCAGCGAGCAAAAGAGTTAGGTAGTGAATATGTTTACATAAATAATTCTTATTCTGCAGCATTGGACTATCTCTATGAGCTGAGTCTGCTACTTGACATAAGAAAAGAGATTGATAACCTGAATGCGGAACAGGGACGTTTCATATTGGCTGATACTTGCAACCTGCTGAGTAAGTTAGAAGATGGTGATACATCTTTTGTATTTGAGAAGACCGGCAGTTTCACCCGTCATATTATGATTGATGAGTTTCAGGATACTTCCAAGCTG
Source organism: uncultured Bacteroidaceae bacterium (assembly GCA_964646955.1). GTDB lineage: Bacteria > Bacteroidota > Bacteroidia > Bacteroidales > Bacteroidaceae > Colenecus. The sequence goes on from CAZYFO010000018.1 coordinate 1,316, forward strand.
CAATGGCAGAACCTTCGTATCCTACTTATGGAGTGTCTGGCGCAGGGCAACGAGTCACTTGTGGTGGGAGATGTGAAGCAGTCTATCTATCGTTGGAGGAACAGTGACTGGAATATCCTGAATACTGAGATTGAGTCTGATCTAAGGATGTTTTCACCCAAAATAATCAATCTGACTACTAACCGAAGAAGCTATTATAACATTATAGACTTCAATAATTGTTTTTTTTCGATTGCATCGAAGGTTTGCTCCGATTATTGTGTTGACAATATAGGCGACAGTTTCCCTTCGCTTGGAATTGCATATTCCGACGTTGTTCAGGAATGTCCTTCAGATGAAAGAAAAGGATATGTAAAAGTGTCGATGCATCTGGCTAATGATGATGCAAAGGACTATATGTTGAAGCAGGTTGCAGCTGAGGTGATTCATCTCGATGAAATGGGAGTCAGGCAGAGTGACATAACGATTCTTACCAGAGGAAAGAAAGAGATAGCGCAGATAGCCAATTACTTTGCGGCAAACCATCCGCAGTATAAAATGATTTCCAATGAAGCTTTCACGCTGGAGAATTCTGATGCTGTAAGGATTCTGATTGATGCATTGAGTGTCCTGGGCGACAGCTCTGATGGTGTGGCTCCGGTCGATCTGGCTCTGCTCTGGAACCGCACCGTACGTAAAACAGATATTCATATTGAGGATATCACGGCGGAGAGTGTCAGGGATTTTCTCCCTAAAGATTTTAACGAAGGAATGGACATTCTGCAACAGATGCCACTGTATGAACTGGTAGAACGTCTGTATAATATCTTTGAAATTGAAAAAGTCGATGGGCAGGATGATTATATATTCACTTTGCTGGATTCGATTGCAAACTATTTGAAGAATCATCCAAACAGCATAAATGACTTCATTGACTTCTGGAATGAGAAACTTCACTCAGCCACTATACCCACGGTCTCTTTTGATGGTATCAGGCTGATGACTATCCACAAGTCCAAGGGGTTGGAGTTTCACACTGTGATACTGCCGTACTGTGACTGGCAATTCATCCTTAACAACAAATCTTCCCAACTTTGGGTGGAGCCTCAGGAAGCTCCGTTCAATGAGTTGCCATTGTTACCGGTAGGATTTAATTTGAAGCTTAAGAACTCTGTTTTCTCGGGTGACTATAGCAATGAATACGGGCAGGTGATGGTGGATAATCTTAATATTCTGTATGTTGCCTTCACACGTGCCAGGTGTAATCTGATAGTGATGGGACAAAAGAAGAAGCAATTTGGCGCGGATAAAATCATCACCTCCAGCCTGTCTGATTGCGGCGCTTTCGTGCTGAAGAAAAATGACGATGAAGAGATAGTTTTTGAGAATGGTGAGATAGTACCACATATAGAATCTGTCGTCAGGATATCAGATAATCCTTTTGAGCAGAAGTCTGAGAACATTATGGTCAGAATGCAATCTTTCGGTATCAGGACACATTTCAAGCAGTCCAATCAGTCGATACGTTTCATTCACTCTGAAGATGAGGATACGGATTATGAAGTAAGAGAGGAGTACATCAGGACGGGCAATCTGTTTCATCAGCTTTTCTCAACGATAAGGACTGTTGATGACATAGACCGCGAAGTGGAAAAACTGCTGTTTCAGGGAGTGATTTCGGACCGTGAAACGGCAGAAAAGATAGGTAAAATGATACACAAAGCTGTCTCTGCTCCACCCGCCTCTGATTGGTTCAGCGGTAAATACAAGCTGTACAACGAGACCTCAATTCTGTTTCGCAACGGCAGCTCCATTCAGTCCAGACGTCCTGACAGAGTGATGACTGATGAGGACAAGACGATTGTAGTGGACTTTAAGTTCGGCATTGAGAAGGAGGATTATCTTTATCAGGTAAAAGAGTATATGGACCTGCTGAGACGTATGGGCAGGAAGAATGTATGTGGCTATATCTGGTATGTTTACGAAAATAAAATAATTGAATGTTGACTATGACACCTTTTCTTAAGATAGTGGCAAATAATCTTTTCAGTGCATTTGGCAATCGTGAAGAGGGATTGTCTGATGTCACCGTGGTTTTTCCTAACAGACGCGCCAAACTGTTCTTCGACCAGTATCTTTCAGAATGCAGTGACAGACCTATCTGGTCTCCTACCTGTATGACGATTGACGAGTTGTTTGAATCGCAGACAGAGCTCTGCATTGCGGACCCTCTGTTATTAATCGGCAGGCTATATAATATTTATACTGAGGCTACTCATACAGATGAGTCCATCGATAGTTTCTGGACATGGGGAGAGATGATGTTGAGCGATTTCGGTGATATTGACATGAATATGGTCGATGCCGGGATGCTGTTCTCCAATATTGAGCAGCAGCGTGAGATGGCTAAGGATCTTTCATATCTTACTGATGAGCAGAAGACAGCACTGGAAGAGTTTTTCAGGGATTTCTCCGACAAAAACGATACGGGACTCAAAAAGAGATATCTGGAAATCTGGCGTGTTATGGGTGATATCTACAGCAGATTCACCGGTTCTCTGCTGGAAGACAAACTGGCGTATGATGGATTACTACGCAGGGAAGTGATCAAGAAGATTAATGCTGAGAGTTTTTCATCCGGATATTACGCTTTCATCGGTTTTAACAGACTGAACAAAACGGAGATGGAGTTATTTTCGGTGCTTGACAATGCCGGTAAGGCTCTGTTCTATTGGGACTATGATGTTTCATATCTTAATGACAAGCATGAAGCCGGTATGTTCATGAAGCGTAACATATCAAGATTTCCAAACAGACTGGATAGCGTTCATTTCAATAATTTCAATCAGGAGAAACAGATTTCGATAATCGAGTCTTCTACGGATAACGCGCAGGCCAGATACATAAAAGACTGGATAGAAGGGTTGCCAGGCAAGGCTGACAAAGAGACTGCTATAGTGCTGTGTGATGAGAGTATGCTTCAGCCTGTATTGCACTGTATGCCCTCAGACAATATTGAGGCCGTCAATATTACCATGGGATTCCCTCTGTCGGGAACATCGGCATATAGTCTGTTTGACTCTCTTCTGGAATTACAGATTTCTGCGATGAAATGCCGGAACAGATTTCGTACGGATGCAGTTCTCAGGCTTTTGTCTCACCCTCTGGTAGCACGTCTGTCGGGCAAGGTAAATGAGTTGCGGGTTATAGTACTGAAACGGAACAGCCAATATCACACGTCTGAACAGCTGCGGTATGATAATGATATTGATTTCCTGTTTTGTCAGGCTACAGACAATAACTCTTTACTGGACTATCTGCTGAACACTCTGAGAAAAATGATTCCGTTCATAGAAAAACAGGCGGACGATACGCTTTTTCTTCCTCTGAATGAAGAGGCTATATTCAGAATTTACACTCAGATAAACCGTTTTAACGAGCTGGTCAAGGAGGGTCTGTTAAGCATAAAAACGGACACGCTCTGTAAGCTTATCAGAAAGGTTCTTTCCGGCATAAGCATACCGTTCCATGGCGAGCCTGTGGTAGGAATGCAGGTGATGGGATTACTGGAGAGCAGAAACCTGGACTTCAAAAACATTCTGTTGCTCTCTGCCAACGAAGGTATATTGCCTAACAGAAGCTCTGAGTCTTCTTTCATTCCGTATAATCTGCGTGTAGCTTTCGGACTGACTACGATGAAGGAAAAAAGTGCCGTTTCATCATACAATTTCTATCACCTGATTCAAAGGGCAGAGAGTGTTACAATGGTGTATAATGGCAATGCCGATGCTCCCGGTATTTCCAAAGGTCTGATATCCAGATATCTGCTGCAGTTGATGGTAGACAGAAAGGATCAGATTAAGAGGCTGTCTCTGGGTACGATACGTAACGATTCCGAAACAGCACCTATAATGGTTGAGAAGAACTCATCCGTACTGAAGAGTCTGTGTGAGATTTATGATGCAGATCTGAAAAGCAAGTATTACCTGTCTCCCACCGTAATTAACAGTTATATTGACTGTCCGTTGAAATTCTATCTGAAAAACATTGCCAGAATAGAATTCACCAAAAGACAAAGTGAGGATATTGATTACAGTCAGTTCGGAAATATATTTCACAAAAGTGCGGAACTCACTTACAACTATCTGGCATTTCTTTCAGCTGACCGGATAATAAACAAGGAGAGTATTGAGAAACTGCTGAAAGATGAGGATGTGTTGAAGGACTTTATCAGACAGGCTTTCAAGGAGGATTTATTCGATAAGACCGACGTTCCTTTAGAGGACTACAGCAGCATACAGGCTCTCAATTTCGAGGTGATAAAACGCTACATGGTGCAGCTGCTTAATATGGACAAGAATCTCTATGTGCCTTTCGAGTATATCTCAAGTGAGTCAAAAGCGTATAAGCATTTTGTTCAGACTGCTCATCCGTTAAAGAAGGGCGAAAAGATGAACGTCAGGTTACAGGGTTATATGGACCGTGTGGATAGAAAGAACGACATTATAAGGATAGTGGATTACAAGACAGGTGGCAAGAAGGATATACCCAAAAGTATCGATGAAATGTTCGCTCAAAAGTTTAAAAGGAACTATCATGCCATGCAGATTTTCTATTATGCATATATCATGTGTATGCAGGAAGAGCTGAAAACTAGTATGATTGCTCCTATGTTACTATATACCAGGGCTTCTTATTGTCCTGTAAAGGAGGATATTTATTATGTTATGGGTGATAAGCCGATAACAGATTTCCGTAAAACCTATCTGGCTGATTTTGAAAAGAAAATCATGGAGGTTATTGATGAGATATTTAATCCCGATATACCTTTCTGTCAAACGGGAATAGAGGATAACTGTAAATACTGTGATTATGCAAGAATTTGCATGAGAGGTGTTTAAGTGGTTCAATACCCCCTGTCAATCTCTTCTTTCAGGTACTTGGAGGTATAGCCTATTCCTGAGTTGGCCACATGTTCAGGGGTACCGCAGATGAGTACCTGACCACCTTCACATCCGCCCTCAGGACCAATATCGATAACCCAGTCGGACATTCTGATGACATCCATATTGTGCTCTATGACGATTACGGTATTGCCCTTATCGACCAGACGGTTGAGTACATTCATCAGAACTCTGATATCTTCAAAGTGCAATCCGGTAGTAGGCTCATCAAGTATATATAGCGTATTACCCGTATCTTTTTTGGAGAGTTCGGTAGCTAGTTTTACTCGCTGGCTCTCGCCTCCCGATATGGTGGTGGAGGGCTGCCCCAGTCTGAGATATCCCAGACCGACATCTTGTAGCACCTTGATTTTGTTAAGTATTGCAGGTACGTTTTCAAAGAACTCAACAGCCATATTGATGGTCATATCAAGAACATCGGCTATGGATTTTCCTTTGAAACGCACTTCCAGGGTCTCTCTGTTATAACGTTTACCGTGACACACCTCACAAGGCACCATTACATCAGGAAGGAAGTTCATCTCAATGGTCTTGTATCCGTTTCCGCTACAGGCCTCACAACGTCCGCCTGATACATTAAATGAGAATCGACCGGCTTTATAGCCTCTGATTTTTGATTCAGGCAGTTCGACAAACAGTGTTCTTATGTCGCTGAAGACACCTGTATATGTGGCGGGATTGGAACGCGGAGAACGTCCCAATGGTGACTGGTCTACATCTACTACCTTGTCTATAAGTTCGATTCCTTCGATGGAATCGTATTGCAACGGCTCTTTTAGAGACCTATAGAACTTATGTGACAATATGGGTTGCAATGTCTCGTTGATCAATGAAGATTTGCCACTTCCTGATACACCGGTTATGCATATCAGCTTGTTTAACGGGAATTCTACGGTTACATCCTTCAGATTATTGCCTTTACATCCACGAAGAACCATTTTCTGTCCGTTACCTTTTCTTCGGGTAACATCATTTGTAAAAGTACTGATATCGCCTGTCAAATAGCGTGCAGTTAGAGTGTTGGTCTTAAGCATATCGTCAGGAGTTCCTGAAAACATCACCTCACCGCCACGACGACCGGCCTTAGGTCCCATATCTATAATCCAATCCGCTGCCATCATCATGTCACGGTCATGCTCAACTACCAACACGGTATTTGAACTGTCACGTAGCTTTTTAAGGGAGTCTATCAGACGACGGTTGTCGCGCTGATGAAGTCCAATACTTGGTTCATCAAGTATATAAAGGACGTTTACAAGTTTTGATCCTATCTGTGTAGCCAGACGAATTCTCTGCTCTTCACCGCCCGAGAGAGTCTCTGCAGGACGGTTCAACGAGAGATAATCCAGTCCTACATCAAGCATGAAGTTGAGTCTGGTCCGTATCTCCTTTAATATTTCCGAAGCTATGCTCCTCTGTTTTTCAGAGAGTCGCGGCTCAACATCAATTGTCCACTGATAGAGATCATCAATGTCCATGGATGCCAAATCATTTATATTCTTTCCGTCAATAAAGAAGTGCAAAGACTCTTTATTCAGACGGGCTCCTTTACACTCAGGACAGACTCCGATTGCTGCAAATTGGTCTACCCACTTCTGTTCAGCAGCACTCAGATCAGTCTGTTTCTGTAGCGAACGAACATATTTAATAATACCGTCATATTCCATGAAGACGGCATCGGCCTCACTGTTAATGCCGGTTATCTGTACTTTTATACGCTCATCACAGCCGTTTAGAAGCTCATCCAGGACATCATCGGGAAGCTCGTTTACCGGTGTTTCAATATCAAAATCGTTCTTTTGCAGAAGAGATGATATTTGTCTGAATATAAGTGTATTCTTGTATGGTCCCAACGGAGCTATCGCACCTTGTTTGACTGACAATGTTCTGTCAGGTAATACCTTGTCAACATCAACACGAGAGACATAACCCAGACCTTTACATTTCGGGCAGAAACCCTGTGGTGAGTTAAAGGAGAAATTATGAGGTGCCGGCTCTTTGTATGATATCCCGGAAACAGGACACATGAGTCTTTTGCTGTAATGGCGTATCACTCCCTCCGGTACGCTTCCGGGTATTACAGATTCTTCTTCCGGCATGGAGAGTATCATCATCAGACCATCACCCTGTTTCATGGCCAGGCCAACGCTTTCTACCAGACGGCGCTCATATTTTTCGTTGACTACCAGTTTCTCAATGACAACCTCTATATCGTGATTCTTATACCTGTCCAGTTTCATTCCGACTTTTATCTCACGTAATTCGCCATCGATACGTACATTCAGATAGCCTTTACGACGGATGCTTTCCAGTAGTTCCTTGTAGTGTCCCTTTCTGTTTCTCACCAGCGGAGCAAGGACGTAGATACGTTTCCCTGAATACTCCTGCATAATGAGATTGATGACCTGTTCCTCAGTATATTTGACCATCTTTTCGCCGGAAATATATGAGTAGGCATCACCGGCACGGGCAAAAAGTAGTCTGAGATAATCATATATCTCTGTTGTAGTGCCAACAGTAGAACGAGGATTCTTGTTGGTGGTTTTCTGTTCAATGGATATAACAGGACTCAAGCCCGAAATCTTATCGACATCGGGACGTTGCAAGTTACCAAGGAAATTCCTGGCGTAGGCTGAGAATGTTTCAATATACCTTCTCTGACCCTCTGCAAAAATGGTATCGAAAGCCAAAGAGGATTTACCGCTACCACTCAAACCCGTGATAACCGTAAGCGACTTGCTTGGAATATCGACACTTATATTCTTCAGATTGTTGGACCTGGCACCTATAACGCTTATTTTCTGCGATTCATTTTCCATGTTCTTACCTACTACTCGATACTGATTCCTTTCAGAACGTTTATATCCGAACGTTTATCATATTTTTTTCCACCTGCGCCTACAGCCTCAATACGAATATAGTATACGCCATCATTGACAGCCTCTCCGTTTCTTATACCATCCCAACAGATAAAATAGCCCCCACCCGTATCTCCTTCATATTCCAAGTTGTCCTGATTTCCGCTCTTAATGACTTGTCCCCACCTGTTGAAGATTGTCATTTTAAAAGAGACTATCGAGTGAACCTTGACCTTAAACTCATCGTTAATACCATCTCCATTGGGAGAAAATGCATTTGGAACAGTCAGTTCGGAATCATCTATTGAGAAGGTTATGGGTTCCAAATCATCACCCTCAATGGTGTTATCTTCGCCTGCCGGCTTATATGAATAAGCGTATTTTACAGTGAAGGTCCCAAAGTCATTGATTGTATAATATGGGTTCTCTTCCTGACGCAATAGGTACTCCTGCTGACGCTGTTTGGTTCCTTCCATATACAGTCTGTTTACGCGCCACTCGGGAAATAAGGATGTACCGGCGTCAAGACTATCCATATTAGCACAAAAAGAGACCTCAAGAGGGGCTTCATAGGAATTGGATGCATCATCACCAACAAACAAAGTATCTATTTCACCGGTAATGGATGAAAGTACTATATATGCCTTGGACGTTGGTACCGCAGCAATACATAATGATGGTATCGACACCATCATGACCAATGAGGTCAATATACTGGAAATAAGGATTTTCATAGTCGTCTTATATTCAAAAGTACAAAATTACTGAAAACATTCACAAGTCATCTATTCTATCTTATCAGTTTTGTGTATTTTTGTATTTCGAATTAATGACAAGATAGATGAAAAAAATTCTTAAGGTGGCATTTTTCACCATTTGCATTCTTATTTTTCAATCCACAGCACTGCTATCGCAAGATTCTAGCTATTTCCTTCATACTGTAACCAAGGGACAGGGATTACTTTCAATATCAACAATGTACGGCGTTTCCCAGGAATCAATCATTAAACTTAATCCCGGGAGCGAGAAAAGTCTTAGAGAGGGACAGTCCCTAAAAATCCCTCAACTGAGAAAAAGCAATCAAGAGGACAAATTCCACACCATAAAAGAGGGTGAAAACCTCTATAGATTATCCATTGATAACAGGGTTTCGATAAAGGATATCTGCGATGCTAACCCCGGACTTAGCGCAACTAACTTCAGAACCGGTCAGGTAATAAGAATACCTGCTCCTAATGACAAAGATCCACTTTCATCGACCGTTGAAGCCGCCGGATCAAACATTCCGGAAGCTGCAGTTAAGAATGTTGTGACATCTCCGTCTGATACTGCCAAGTATAAGACAACACACACTGTAGAGAAAAAGGAGACCATATATAAGATCTGCAAGAATTACAATATCACTCAAGAAGAGTTTTATGATGCCAATCCTGCTTATCGATATAAAAAACTTCCGGCCGGTGTAGTTGTTAACATCCCTTTTAATGCTGCTGAGCAAGCAGAACGTAACAAAACCATAAAAGAAGCCCTGAAAAAGGTAGAGTCTTTAGATGATGCGACTCTATTTGAGATGAACAGAGAGGACGTCAAACAATATGAAGGGATATCTGCTGCATTATTGCTTCCATTTGAACTAGAAGACTCAATAACCATTGAAAGTAAAAAGATGATAGAATTCTATCAAGGTGTTCTTCTAGCCCTCAATAAGCTAAAGGATGAAGGGGTCTCCATAGAATTTAAAGTCATAGACACCAAAGGAGAAAACAGTTCCTTAGCTCCAATTCTGAATAGCAAAGAGATGAAAGGTGTAGATATAATATTCGGTCCAAAGTATGACAAACATATTGCAGAAGTTTCAGAGTATTCAAAGAAGCAGAATATTCCGTTGGTTCTTCCAATAAATTCAAATGCAAAGGATGTTTTCAATAACCCTCAGATATTTCAGTTGAACACCCCTCAGTCATATTTCCTACAAGAGATTTATGATAACTTCCGTAAACAGTTCTCAAAGCCGAGGGTTATTATTATTGAGTCTAAAGAGTATAATAACAGTGCCTTCATCAAAGGTCTGAAACAGATGATAACCAATGATAAGATTCCTTATTTGACAGTATCATCTGCTATAGAAGCTCAAAGACTTGCCGATACATTAAAGGCCGGTTATCAGAATATATTCATACTTAACACCTCAAACATCGGTCCTCTGAAAGACATTATACCTGTCTTACAATTGGTTGAGAGAGTAAAAGACCCTGGAATAGAGACGATTTTATTTGGATATCCAGAATATCAAATATACGCTTCAGATTATCTTGATGAGTTCTTTGAGATAAATACCTATTTCTACTCATGGTTCTATACCAACAATACCCTTCCGGATGCCATCAATTTCCAGAATGACTTCCACAAGGCTTTCAGCAGACAGATGATGATAAGTTATCCGAGCTTCGCTTCATACGGTTATGATATGGCCTATTATTTTTTGAAGAGTATGTCAATATACGGTTCTGACTTTGAGAAACATATCAATGATCTGAAAACTAATCCCGTACAGATGGGCTTCAAGTTTGAAAGGGTTAACAATTGGGGCGGTTTCATAAATAAAAAGGTATACTTCATTCACCTCTCCAATGATTATGCTATTGAAAAAATAGACTATGAATAATGTAGTTAGTAATGGCCTTTTTAAAATGAGAAAAAGTATTTTCTTAACTATATTCTTGGCTACATCAACAGTCTGTACACCTGTATATTCTCAAGTTGGTGAGCTACGTAACATGTTCTCAATGGGTTTTAACGGCGGTTTGAGTACTAGTTCCATACAGTTCAATCCTACAATAAAACAGCAACTCAATCCCGGTATCACAGGAGGATTGACATTACGATACAACTCAGAAAAATATTTTTGGATTATCTGCGCAGCACAAGTTGAGTGCAACTTATCCCAACGTGGCTGGAATGAGTTGATTGAAGACGGATCAGAAAACGAGTACAGTCGTACGATTAACTACGTTGAGGTACCCTTTATGGCGCACCTTGGATTCGGCAGAGAGATGCGTGGAATACAGGGATTTCTTAATCTTGGCCCTCAGATCGGGTTTTACCTCAATGATAGCGAGACATACGGAGGAACCACTCCATGGGACATTAACAATAGGCCCAATGGCGTCACGGAACAATACGGAAAGACGATAGAGAATAAATTAGATTATGGTATTACCGGAGGTCTAGGATTTGAATTACGTACCGAAATAGGAGCATTTGGTATCGAAGGCAGATACTATTTTGGCCTCTCGGACATTTTCAATAACTCAAAAGTAGATTATTTTGGCCGTTCGGCTAACACCGTTATTTCACTTAAAGCACATTACCTGTTCACCCTATGGAACAGATAATGTCAATCTCTTAGTCTGAAAGATGAAGCCTGAAGTATGATATTGGCCTCCGCTCTACGAATGGAATAGAATGTCATTATTACCAATATCAACGATATAAACGGAAATGAAGCTCCCCACATCGGTATAAATGAAGCGTCACCCTTGATTAACAACACATAAACTACAAAAGCCAAATAATATCCTATCAACAAAAGGCCGATAAAAATCAATATCCTCTTCTGAATTGTAAAACTTCGGAATCCGGAAAGAAGAAGTTCAAATAGTGTAATCAGCAGGATAACAATTACTATTACACCCAAAGCCCAAAAAGCGCTACTGCTGTCTCCCTCAACAAAATTTAATCTGAAATTAGTCAGCAAAGCCGTTGCACCATCTTGGTTGGAAAACTCTCCGATGGGCAAAAAAAGGCTGGCCGTCATCAAAATCAAGATGAATGCCAGCCATAACTGATGCAGATAACTATCAATCTTCATAACAACAATGACTCAATATGAATTGAGTACTATTTTACTGTCCCAGATTTTCTTTCTCCTTTGCAGGATTGCGATAGTAGATCCTATCGTCAAGAAATTCTTGTGTTGCTATGAGAGTCGGTTTTGGAAGACGCTCATAATAACGTGAGATCTCAATCTGCTCTCTATTCTCAAATACCTCTTCTAGACTATCGGTAGATGTACTGAACTCTTCAAGTTTCTGTTTAAGTTCCTCCTTGATCTCAACAGAAATCTGATTTGAACGTTTTCCGATTATGGCAACACTTTCATAAATATTGCCGGTGTCCTTTACGAAATCGACCAAATCACGGGTTATTGTGTTGGCCGGAGCATTTGTTTTCTTAAAATCCATCTGTATATAAATGTATTAATCGTTTACATATTTTGAGGATAAACGAAATATTTTCTCCGCATCCTTAAAGTATTTACTTTCAGGATAATCATTTTTGAATGCATAATATTCGTCTATCGCATCACGATACCTATCCATCTTTTTATCTACAACACTCTCCTCTGCCATCTGAAACTTTGATTTCAGAACCAAAAAAGAGAGTTCCTCTCTGTATTTTGTATATGGGTAGTCACGCATAGCATTCTGAGCAGTAATAATACTTGCTCTATAATTGTTTCCCATATAGTTTCCCATATTGAAATATAACGTAGCAGATTTCAACTCTTTCTCGACCAACCTGTCATACATGGTGTAAATCATTTCATCTGCAGCCTTCCTATAATCACTCTGCGGATATTTTTCAATGAAAAGTTCAAGTTCTTCTATAGCCCCGTAAGTACTTGTAGGATCCAATCTCGGATCGGGAGTATCAAGATAAAGACTCTTTCCTGAATAATATTTGCTAAGTTCCGAATAGATACCGTTAGGATATGTCTTGTAATTTATCTTGTAATATTCCGATGCAGATAGGTAATCTCCAATATTGAAATAGCATGATGCCAGCAAATAAACCGATTCTTCGGCTCTTGTAGTACCTCTGAACATTACTACACATTCTTCCAATATTGTGCTTGCGCTGGTGAACTTGCCCTGCAAAAACAGAGATTTTGCCAAACTATACTTGTAATCATAGTCAGCAGTCTTGAGTATTTTATTATACCCCGAGCATCCCGACAAAAGCATCAGGACAACAGCAAATACTGAAATATTCAGACCTAACCTTCTCATCATACAAATTTCAATCTGCAAAAGTACTCATTATGACTGAGAAAAAACAATCAATAGCCGTTATTTATTTTTAATTCATTCCGGAAAACGCAATTCATCACCATTATCACGCACTACATTTTCCATCCATTTCTCAGAATATGCCTCCTGTATCGGAAATTCAGGTATACGCGAATCAAATCCGTTATCCTTAAAACTTCCGTCTTCATTCTGTATTTTAATGTTCCCATCGATATATTTAACCAACAGAAATTTGTCTAACGAGTTCCATCTCTTGAAAAGGTCATTTACATTATTCAAACAAAAATCAGTGAGATAGCTCACCTTTTCAGATTCATTTTTACCGCTGGCCTTCTTGTCAATCTCACTTATTTTTCTCATGATGGAGTTTTCATATTCATCAATCACGCCTCTGACTTCAGTGCCTATCTTGTCGTATCTAAGGTACGCAAACTGGGCAATACGACTAACTGCCCAATACATCGATGTTTCAGAATACTCAATCAGTGAACCGTTGCCCTCTTTCAGGCAATCCGGGACCCTATTGCAACTACTATAGAATGGAATAAGCGGTGATGTACCTGCATCATCAACTCCAAACCAGAATATGCCCCCGATACTGTTGTTTGGGCGACATTGTGCTACAAACCACCAACCGGTCTGCTGAGTGGCTATAGCACGTTCATTAACATATTTATGACCATTATACTCCCATTCCATCGGTCTCCATCGGTATGGCAGATGACTTCCTCCGGCACCTATATCCGTAGTCATATCCATCGGTGTCCCTTCAAAATGATCTCGCATCATGTCAGCCATCTCTTTTACGGAAATCAGATGATTCGGCTTAACGTATAGTGGCATTTTATTCTCCAGGTTATAACCCATTGCATAATCCTGATATTTATCCATTCCATCGCAGAAACGGTTGAAAAACGCCCATACTCTGGACTCACAGCCACGAGCACCGCCAAAATCCAATGGAGCATAGACATCGCAGAAACTAAAATCCTCATCTTTACCGCTGAAGATACCCTGTTGACGGGCATGTTTAATCACATCCTTGGAATAGAGACAATTTTCCTTGTCATCGAAATCTATCGTGGTGATTCGTGACTGGTTGGCATGAGCACTGATATAACCGTCAGGAATACGTCTTGCCACCCAAACAGCACCACGATTGACGTTTTCCCCTTTCTTGTCAAACAATGGAGCCTTACCCATAATCTCCATTATCCAAGCCTCATTAGGATCAACAATAGAGAATGACTCGCCTTCGGAAGCATATCCGTATTCTTCCATCAGGTCAGCTATTACGGTTATGGCCTCACGAGCTGTCTTTGCACGTTGCAAGCCAATATATATAAGAGAGCCGTAATCCATAATGGCGGTAGAATCGACAAATCCGTGTCGTCCGCCGAAGGTAGTCTCGGCTATAACCAATTGATGTTCATTCATATTACCTATGACGGCATAAGTATGACTCATCTGCGGTATATGGCCCAAAACCCTACCTGTATCCCACTCTTTTATTTCGACCATAGTACCTTTCGGATAATCCATAGCCGGTTTATAGTACAACTCTCCATACAGTTGATGGGAGTCAGCTGCATAGGTTACAATATTAGAGCCTTCCAAGGAGGCTCCGTTTGTCACAATAAGATTTGTGCAAGACCATGATTTACCCACAAATCCCGTGAACAATGCAATAAATAAAAATATCCTTTTCATCATAAATAAAATACGGTCCCAAATATAGTGCAAATGAGAACAGAAGCCAAGTTTTCTTGGATTATGTAGAGTGCAGCCTATCTTCGATTGAAAATCAAAGATAGTTCAAACTCATCTATTATTTACTCTCTCACATTCATTTTGCATATCAATAATCGAAATATTAATATAGCATCAAAAAAATCGCCGTATCTTCGCGTTAATATGGAGTTCGAATTAGAATCATCATTTCTACCTACCGGAGATCAGCCTCAGGCCATTGCCCAACTGACCGAAGGAATAAAGCAGGGAGTTCATGCACAGACCCTTTTGGGTGTCACCGGATCCGGAAAGACATTCACTATAGCCAATGTCATCAAGAACATCGGACGCCCTACTCTTGTGCTCAGTCACAACAAGACGTTGGCTGCTCAGCTATACAGCGAGTTCAAGAGTTTCTTCCCGAAAAACGCCGTTGAATACTATGTTTCATACTACGATTACTATCAGCCGGAAGCATATCTGCCATCCACTGACACATATATTGAGAAAGACCTCTCTATCAACGATGAGATAGACAAGCTCAGATTATCGGCTACATCGGCACTGCTGTCCGGACGTCAGGATGTGATAGTCGTATCATCGGTATCTTGCATATACGGCATGGGCAACCCTGCAGATTTCTACAATAACATGATAGAAATACGTAAAGGCCAAAATATCGATAGAAACGTGTTTTTGCGCAAATTGGTGGACAGCCTTTACACCAGAAACGATATCGAGCTCTCTCGAGGATGTTTTCGTGTAAAAGGAGATAATGTAGATGTCAATTTAGCCTACAACGATATCTCTCTAAGGGTACAGTTTTGGGATGACGAAATAGATTCCATCGAGGAATTCGATGTAATTACAGGCGAACGCCTCGAGTCTTATGACAGCTACAAAATATATCCTGCAAACCTTTTCATGACAACCAAAGAGAGCCAAGACAAAGCTATCAGACAGATTCAGGACGATTTGGTTAAACAGGTGGACTACTTCAAGGAGATTGGCAAAAACCTGGAAGCCAAACGTTTACAAGAGAGAGTCGAATATGATATTGAGATGATAAAGGAGCTGGGGCACTGCTCTGGTATTGAAAACTATTCAAGATATTTTGATGGTCGTTCGGAAGGGTCACGCCCCTATTGTCTTTTGGATTTTTTTCCTAAGGATTTTCTTATGGTAATTGATGAGAGTCACGTCAGCGTGCC
This sequence comes from uncultured Bacteroidaceae bacterium, assembly GCA_964646955.1. Classification (GTDB taxonomy): domain Bacteria; phylum Bacteroidota; class Bacteroidia; order Bacteroidales; family Bacteroidaceae; genus Colenecus. The sequence continues at coordinate 17,152 of CAZYFO010000018.1, forward strand.
TCAAATTCATGCCATGTACGGAGGAGACCGCGCCCGTAAGATAAATCTGGTAGAATACGGATTCCGTCTGCCGGCAGCTATGGATAACCGTCCTCTGAAATTTGAGGAGTACAGGGGGCTGGTTGGACAGACCATCTACGTCAGTGCTACTCCTGCCGACTATGAGCTTAATGAGAGTGAAGGAATCGTCGTTGATCAGGTGATTCGTCCTACCGGACTTCTGGACCCGGAGATTGAGATACGTCCAAGCAAGAATCAGATAGATGACTTGATGGAAGAGATTACCCAGCGTGCTGAGAGAGATGAACGTGTACTGGTAACGACCCTGACCAAGAGGATGGCTGAAGAGTTGAATGACTATCTGATAAAAAACGGAGTCAGAAGCAACTATATCCACAGCGACGTGGAGACAATGGACAGAATACAGATAATGTCGGATCTCAGAGCCGGCCTATATGATGTAATAGTTGGAGTAAATCTTTTACGTGAAGGACTAGACCTGCCTGAAGTATCATTGGTTGCTATTATTGACGCCGATAAAGAAGGCTTCTTGCGCGATCGCAGGTCTCTGACTCAGACCGCCGGACGTGCGGCCAGAAACATAAACGGACGTGTTATTCTTTATGCCGACAAGATGACAGAGAGCATGAGGCTTACTATCCAGGAGACCAATCGTCGACGCGAGAAACAGATGGTCTACAACAAAAAGAATCATATTACTCCTAAGCAGATACAAAAAGCTATCACTTCATCACTTCTGACAAACTCGCAACAGAATACCGATTCAAAGAAAAAGTATGGCACCACAGAACGGAGCATAGAAGCTGCTGATCCGATAACGGCATATATGAACAAGTCACAGTTGGACAAAGCCATTGCCCATACCAGAAAGCAGATGCAAGAAGCCGCCGAAAGAATGGATTTCTTAGAGGCGGCTCAATATCGCGATGAGCTTTTCAAGCTGGAAGCTCACAGAGAATCTAAACGACAAGAATAGGTTCAATAACGATCAACTGAATACAACTGTCTTATTTTTATAGACAAGTATCTTATGCTCAATATGCTTCTGCACTGCATGAGAAAGCACAATCTTTTCCAGATCCTTACCCTTATTGACCAAGTCCGAAGGCATATCCTTGTGCGAGATACGAACAACATCCTGACAGATGATTGGTCCGGCATCCAGCTCAGCCGTAACATAGTGACTGGTAGCGCCGATTACCTTTACACCACGGTCAAAAGCCGCCTGATATGGCTTAGCACCAACAAAAGCCGGCAAGAATGAGTGATGAATATTTATTATCTTATTAGGATATTCTGATATCATCTTATCTCCAATTATCTGCATATATCTGGCAAGAACGATAAAATCGATGTTATAGCTCTTTAGCAAATCCAACATTGCCAATTCCTGCTCTTTTTTATTCTCCTTGTTTATAGAGAACTCCTGATACTGTATTCCAAACATATCAGCAACATGTTTCATATCGGGGTGATTACTTACTATCAAAGGAATCTCAACCTTCCATTCACCGGCTGAATATCTGGACAACAAGTCAAAAAGACAATGAGACATCTTAGATACAAAAATAGCCATCTTTGGTACTCTGTCGTCAAAGTACAGACGGAAAGACATATTGTATTTGGTGGCATAAAGCGTACTGAAATAATCCGAGATTTTTTCCTTTGGAATCAGGAACTCATCGATTACCCATGAAATACGCATAAAGAAGACATTCTCCACATGATCGACGAACTGTGCCAGATAGACTACGTTTCCGCCATTCTCAGTAATGAAATTTGTTATATCAGCAATAATGCCAGACCTGTCCGGACAATGCAATAATAATGTAACTGTCATCCTATTTTTAATTTTCAACCTGCAAAAATACACAAAAAAGCATCAATTCATATCCTTTTGTCATAGATATCATTTTTTTTACGATTTCTGATTGATGATAAAAATCAAATCATATATCTTTGCCTTGCAGCGAAGATAAGTTACACCTTAACAAAAAAGATTACTCACTTTCTATGTTTAGTATTGAGTAAAACAAAAAAATATAAAGCATTATATGTTCACCTCTAAAAAGCGTTACTTTAACGGCAAAGTCGTAATTATTACGGGCGCCAGTTCGGGAATAGGACTTGCCACTGCGAGACAATTTGCGAAACTGCACTCCAAAATAGTATTAGCAGCACGTTCGGAAGATAAACTGGTTTCGATTCAAAAAGAGTTATCAGAATTCACGGAGGTAATATATTGTAAAACTGACGTTTCCATCGAGAGTGAATGCAAAAACCTGATTGACACAACTCTAAGCACTTTCGGCAAAATTGATATCCTAATTAACAATGCAGGTATCTCCATGCGCGCTCTTTTCATAGACCTCGACTTAATAGTGATAAAGCGGCTTATGGATGTAAATTTCTGGGGAACCGTATACTGTACAAAATACGCTCTGCCACATTTAATCGAGTCAAGAGGTTCGGTTGTCGGAGTCATCTCTACAGCAGGATATAAAGGATTACCGGGCAGAACAGGATACTCTTCCTCAAAATTTGCGATTAACGGATTTCTGGACACACTACGTGTTGAACATCTATATGACGGTTTGCACGTAATGATATTCGCCCCAGGATTTACTGCATCCAATATACGAAAGACAGCTCTAGGAGCCCACGGACAAGAACAGGGAGAAACTCCTCGTGACGAAAGTAAGATGATGACAGCGGAAATGGTCGCCAAAATAATGATCAGGCGTATCAAGCGCAGAGCCAAACGTGCTACCCTAACTCCAGTAAGCAAAGTTTTATTGGTTATGACCAGATTATTTCCGGTACTTACAGATCATCTCGAATACTGGTACATGGCCCGCGAACCGGATAGTCCCTTCAAACAGAGATCAGAATTAAAAAAGAAGTAGTTTTGAGTCTATTTTGAAACTCAAAACTACTTATATAAAGAATCTTTGTCTTCTAAATCTAAACAATTCTACCAAGAGTAGTTGAAGTTGAGTGTGAGGAATTCTTTCAACTGATTATAGTGAAACTTATCATCGGGTTTTACGCTATCGTCATAACGCCAATGAACAAAGAATTGAAGTGAAATATACTTTGACAACATATAGTCAAGTGTATTCTCAATATTAGCCTCAACACTCTCATAATTGGAATAATACTGGGCCTTACCAGTCCATTTGAAATTCTTCAAAAATTTCCAAGTCCAGTTTGCATCAATCTTGGAACCGATAGTATACTTATAGTTCTTACCCTTATCTATACCGAATTTATTTGCGATGGAATCTACGCTTACGTATCTGCAATTATATGATATAGGTGAAAGTAATGCAGACAGGGTAATATTCTTGTTCTTGAATTTCGGTTTGTAGTCCATACCCACAGAAAGAGAACCGTAAACCGGAGCAAAAAATTTGGATTTCAAATTATCCTTATTGTCATAAACCGGCATAAACTGCGTATATCCCTGTATCTGAGCAGAATAATACCATGAATTAACAGCCTTCAAACCATATTTTGAAGTAGCACGTAGTAAGTCTTCATTGGTTTTAAGGGTCCTTTCACCATTAATCTCAGTAGTATAATAGCCAAGTTTCATCTCCAGCTTATTGTCCAAGGTAGTCTGTTTTTTTGCATATTTGGCTTCCAAAACTACTTGAGCCAAGAAAGAATGGTTTTTCTCACCACCCTTATACCAGTTATCTGAATAATAGCTCTGAGTATATTTTCCCTGAAAATTTCCAAAGGTGGACCAATAAATCGGTTTATTGACAACAAATTCCGGAGCCTCGGCTGAATGGACCTCCGCTTTTGAATCAAATCTATTTTTTAAGCCTACTGCAGGGTCAGGAATAATAGAAACAGGCCCTTTTACGCTCATTAGTTCATCTTCTGTCATCTTTACCAACTCAGGATGTTCCATATATACTCTGAGCAGTGTATTATTGATGTGACGCATCAACTCATAATCGGAGTCTTTTGAGAGATCATCAATAGGCAGAAGCCCGTCATCATCACTTTTTTGAGGTTCTTCAGAAGGTGTTATGGCCTCAGAAATTGCCGATTTATACAGAGTAAGAGGCATGAACAATCTGAAATAGATAGGATTGTCTGATAAATCATCCATATCAATGCCCATATCGCTTGCAAATTCGATTGACAACGAGTCCATCTTAGCCTTATACTTATTTACAATGGAAGTAGAATCAACCCAAAGTTTGACGGCTGCCGTATCTTCTACATTTTCAGTATTATAGGCGTATCCTATTACTACACAAAACAACGCTATAGTTAACACAAACAACTTTTTCATCTTTCATAAAGTTTTCAAGCGCTCAAAAATAATGTTTTTTTTTCGCAATACGTCTCAACTCTACCAATTACAACTATCTTTTTTATAACTTTGCAGTTTGTAATTTAGAAAAAAACAAAATGGCTGAGACAAAGTATATTTTCGTTACAGGCGGTGTAGCCTCTTCATTAGGTAAGGGCATAATATCATCATCTATTGCCAAACTGCTGCAGGCACGGGGTTATAAAGTAACCATTCAAAAGTTTGATCCGTACATTAACATCAATGCCGGGCTTTTGAGCGCAAATGAGCACGGAGAGTGCTACGTAACTGTTGATGGTCATGAAGCGGATCTAGACTTGGGTCATTACGAGCGTTTCATCGATGTTGAGATGACAAAGCAGAACAACATTACTACCGGCAGAATATACAAGAGCGTCATTGACAAGGAGAGACGCGAGGAGTATAATGGAAGAACGGTACAGGTTGTTCCTCACATCACCAACGAGATCAAGATGAACATGATGGCTCTAGGCAACAAATACCATTATGATTTTGTTGTTACTGAGATTGGAGGTACAGTTGGAGATATTGAATCTCTACCTTATATTGAGTGTGTTCGTCAGCTCAAATGGGAACTCGGCAGGCGTGCTCTCAGTGTTCATCTGACATACGTACCCTATCTGGCCGCTGCAGGTGAGATGAAAACCAAACCTACACAGCATTCCGTTCAAAAGTTACAGTCAATGGGTGTTCAGCCGGATATTTTGGTTCTTCGTACCGAGCATGATATTGACGAGAACATGCGCAGAAAGACAGCTTTGTTCTGCAATGTCGATGAAGATGCAGTGATTCAGTCAATAGACGTTCCTACCATCTATCAGGTTCCGGTTAATCTGCAAAACCAGAATATGGATGAGATAATACTTCGTAAGATGGATATGCCTATTGGTGAGAAACCGGATTTGGGTCCATGGAATAAATTTCTGGATCGTCGTGCCAAGGCAAAAAAGACGGTAAAGATAGCACTCGTAGGAAAATACGAGTTGCAGGATGCCTACAAGTCAGTCATGGAGGCTCTTTCACAGGCCGCCACATACAATGACAGCAGGCTAAATCTTGAATTCAAATACAGTGAGAATCTAACATCCGAAAATGTCTCTGAAGAACTTAAAGGTTATCAAGGCATAGTTATAGGCCCAGGATTCGGTTGTCACGGTACTGAAGGCAAATATGCTGCAATAAAATATGCGCGTGAGAACAATATTCCTACATTCGGTATCATGATGGGTATGCAGTGTATGTTAATTGAGTTTGCCCGCAATGTACTCGATTATAAAGATGCCGGATGCTTGGATCAAGATAGTGCGACTAAACACAATATTCTGGATCTAATGGAACACAACAAGATGATGGCCAATATCGACAGGACCATGAGATTGGGCTCTTACGATTGCAAACTTAAAAAGGATAGTCTCACATACAAGATTTTCGGCAAAGAGATGATTTCCGGTCGTCACCGTCATCGTTACGAATTCAACAACAAATATAAGAGCGCATTTGAAAATGCCGGAATGCAGTGTGTCGGAATCAACCCCGAGACTGATTTGGTTGAGGTAATTGAGATTCCTGCGCTCAAGTGGTTTGTTGGAGTACAGTTCCATCCCGAATACGGAAGTACGGTATTGAATCCCAACCCTCTTTTTGTTTCGTTCATCAAAGCTGCCCTAGACAATTAATTTAGTAACATTCAATATATTTCAATAGTGAACAGAAATACTTATATCGGTCTATTTTCAATCGGACTTGTTATGGTTCTGATGGTATTATGGATCAGTCGTAACAACAAAAACAACGATTCAGTTCAGAACCAGTACGAAGCAAGACTGGACTCTGCACGCGTAGCAAATGATTCCATTGAAGAGGCAACAATAGTAGTTACTGAGGTCTCAAACGACTCGCTTTCACCACTCTTCCCTGCTCTGTCAGGTACAGAAGAAGTTATTACGCTTTCAAATGACGTAGTAGCCATAGGCATCTCTACAAAGGGTGCCATTCCTAGTAGTGCTCGTTTGAACAACTATAACGACCAGTCTGGAAAAAAGGTTATCCTTTTTGATAAAAACGAGATAAGCCTTGATTTCAGAATAGATGGTAAAAATCAGAACATTTCTACCAAAAGCCTGTTCTTCGTTCCTGTAAACAAGACCGAAAATTCCGTAACGATGCGTCTGAACACCAATGGTTACGGTTATATGGATATTATCTATACTCTTAATCCGGAGAGCTATGTACTCAATATGGAGATAATATCAAACGGGATGGAGAATTTCTTCTCATCCGATTTAAACGCTATTTCCATCAATTGGATACAGAATCTTCGTCAACAGGAGAAAGGTTTTGATTTTGAACAACGATACACTACCTTAACATATAAAAGTGCAGCCAAAAAAAGGGCTAAGATTCTCACTGTTGCCAAGGACACTCGCAGTGAGACTATTGAAGAGTCTCTTGACTGGGTAGCGTTCAAGAATCAGTTCTTCTCTTGCATACTTGTCTCCGGACAAGATTTCAGTAGCTCTGCTAAACTGACCTCTTCTCCATATGCAGAGGGCAAGAACTATATGAAGAAGATGGTAGCTAAACTGAATACTCCTTTCGACCCAACAGGTAAAGAACCAACCGTTATGCAGTTCTACTTCGGTCCTAATGATTATTCCATACTGAAATCATCCAGTGACCTCATTGTTGGAGATCAGAAGGTAAGTCTTCAGAAGGTTATTGACTTAGGATGGCCGGTAGTTAGAGAGTTCAACCGTTTCGTCATCTTACCTCTATTCAACTTATTGTCCAAGATAGGATTGAATATGGGTCTTGTAATACTCCTGTTGACCATAATAGTTAAGATTCTTGTCTACCCATTCACTTACAAGTCATACATATCATCAGCAAAAATGCGTGCTCTCAAACCATACGTAGATGAGATCAATGCAAAATATCCAAAACAGGAAGATGCAATGAAGAAACAGCAGGAGACAATGGCTATGTATAGTAAATACGGTGTCAGTCCCATGGGTGGATGTCTGCCTTCATTTATACAGATGCCTATTTGGATGGCCTTCTTCTTCTTTGTTCCTAATGCCATTGAACTGCGTCAGGAAAGTTTCCTTTGGGCAAAAGACCTGACAGGATTTGATGACCTGATAAGCTGGGGAACTGATGTATGGTTGATTGGGGACCATTTGAGTATTTTCTGCGTACTGTTCTGTGTAAGTAATGTGGCCAGCACATGGTTCTCGATGCAGCAGCAACAATCAGCTGCAACCGGTAATGAGCAGACCATGAAGATGATGAAATGGATGATGTATCTCATGCCGTTAGTATTCTTCTTCACCTTCAACAACTACTCTTCCGGACTAAACTATTATTACTTCATCTCTGCCTTGTCAAGTGTTCTGATAATGATTTATCTGCGTAGAAGAACTGATGAAAAAGCTCTCCTTGCTAAACTTGAGGCCAATTACGAAGCATCACGCAACGATCCTACAAAACGTCGTCAAGGAAGCAGCATGATGGCACGTCTGGAGGCCATGCAGAAAGAGCAAGAGCGGCTGCAGCAGCAACAGCAACAACAAAAACGTAAATAATATCCAATAAACAAGAGTCACTGAACTTTCACTATCTAGTTCAGTGACTTTTTTATGTACTGTGATCAAAGAATTCCTTTTAGTCGGACTTGGAGGCGCTATAGGTTCAATAATGCGTTATTCCATCACACTCGTTTCCTCATTCGTCGCCCTACCATCACTTATTGGCACGCTCACAGCCAACGTCTTGGGCTCCATCATCATTGGAATAATAGTAGGTTCATGCGACAAAGGCAGTTTCTACCTATTTGCAGCTATAGGCGTCTGTGGTGGTTTTACCACATTCTCCACATTCTCATCCCAATCATTATCCCTACTTCAAACAGGCAGATACTCCGCCGCCATGCTATATATCGCGGCTTCTGTCATTATCTGCCTGCTTTCAGTCTGGATTGGTTTGAAAATCGGACAAATGCTTGAATAATCACTCGCCGATTCCGGTCATCAATATTGACTTTACATTATTCTGTTTCAGGATATACTTGGTAAAGTCACGAATATCTTCTGTTGTGATATCATTTAGGATCTTTTCATATTCGGTATCCAAATCCACTCCTGTCCAGCATTTCTCCGACATCACGTTCATCCAATATGAATTTTCCTTGATATTCTCCTTGTGAGACTTCAGTAGGTACTCCTTTATTTTGTTTAGATTTTCTTCAGTCGGTCCATCGACTGCGTACTTGGCAAATATATCCTCAGCTAATTTAATCAACTCCTGGCCACGCGCTGGATCCGTATCAAAAGATATCAAGAAGTTATACTGTTGCTTAGGCAGATAAGATACTGTGCCATCTGTTCCAACACCATAAGAACCGCCCTCTTTTTCACGTATCTCCTCCGTATAGACCACTTGAAGAGTCTGTGACAAAAGACTCATCATAATACTGTTTTTGAGATTATACTTTATATCACCCGAATATACCAAAACAGCCGTGGCAAGCGGAGTCTCCATCTTCTTGTCAAAAGCAATATTATCCACACCGTAAGTAAAGAAAGGCATAGTTTTGACATTCTCTTTATGAACAGATTTTGATGTTGGCAGGCCACCGATATAACGTTCAATCATTGGAACAACACTATCAATATTTACATTACCCACCAATATAAATGTAAACCCTGAAGCATCGGTAAAACGGCTCTTCTGGAGTTCCATAATCCTGTCATAATCCAACTTGTCAATCATATCGGATTTGATACGCTGTACTCTCGGATGAGTTCCGTACAAAGCAAAACGCAGCGAGTCAATAAGAGTTATCTGAGGCTGGAGCTCCTGGTTCTGCAGTGTTGCCTTGGTACGGGTTATGAATGATTTGTATGCATCCTGGTCTTGACGTGGTGATGTAAAGCGCAGATACATCAGTTGCATCATCGTCTCAAAATCTCTCGGAGAGCATGAACCTGAAAGAGATTCTTTTGCCCCGGCAATACTACTGCCGGCACGAGCTTTTTTACCTGCTAATACTTTCTGAAGATCAATAGCACTAAACTCACCTACTCCTCCTAATGATACAACCTCATTCAGATAACTGAAATTCAGATAATCTCCGTCCTCAAACAACGAATTTCCACCTCGTGAGAAAGCATACATCTGAATCTCATCCTGTTTGAAATCAGTAGGTTTTATGATGACTTTTGTACCATTAGACAGAGTAAGTTCCGTACTGCCGAACATACCTTTTTTAGATTTCAATATTTTCCCGCTTTCAGGAAGCTCACTCATAAGAGGCTTGTCCGATACGGCATCAACATAAGGCTCAATATCCTCTGAGAACACCTCACTAAGATATCTTTTCATATCCTCTTCAGACGGATACTTCAGATTCTCCTTGTCAGGACCTGTCAATACCATAACCCAGTTTGAGTCACATACTATTGAACCCAAAACCTGATTGATTACATCCACCGTGATAGCCGGCGCGAGTTGGTTCATAAGTGCGTATTCCTGTTCAATGCCCGGAATAGGCTCACCATCAATGAAATGTCTGATGTAACTGTTCACATATTGTGCACTTTGCGTATTGGCACGTTCATTATACTGGGTCTCCATTGCACGCAGATAAACCGCCTTGGCTCTCTCATACTCGGAAGCAGTAAAGCCATAACGTGCTGCACGCAACATTTCTCTAATCAGACTCTTGGTACCCTGCTCAATATTATCCTCCTTCAATGTAGCAGATCCTGAGAAAGCATATTTGGTCTTGGATAAAAAGAACTCACCGTCACCCGCACTTGCATTGATGAAAGGAGCGTCAGCCTTCTGAAGCATCTCCTGAAAACGGGTTGAAAACATATTTGCTATCATTGCGGCACTATAATCATAGATCAGATAGTCCATAGTTTTCTTCTCTTCGGGTAGTACAGCATCATGTTTGTTGAAGACATCGAGGGATACCACATTCATCTCCTTGTCTTTAGCAATGGAAACTATAGGTTCCTTATTGTTTTCTATCTGGATATAGGTTCTTTCCTTCGGATTGACCGGTTTTGGAATTGAAGAGAATATACTCTTTATTTTTTCCTCCATCTCATCAACGTTGATATCTCCTACTACTACTATACCCTGTTGATCAGGACGATACCAGGTCTCATAGTAATCACGAATTGCCTGGTATGGAAAGTTGTCAATAACGTCAATGAGACCTATAGGAAGACGATGTCCGTAACGGTTTTTACCGTATATCTCAGGGAGAACCTCAGTGTATATGCGGATGGTAGCATTCTGACGTGTACGCCACTCTTCATGAATGACACCACGCTCCTCATCGATATCGGAATCTGTCAGCAACAGTCCGTCAGCCCAATCATGGAGTATCCATAGGCATGAATCTAT
>CAZYFO010000019.1:0-26136 GCA_964646955.1 uncultured Bacteroidaceae bacterium
GTAACTAACACTAAGGGAAATAACTCATTCAATGATTTGAGCGTAGGAATGGATATATTATTAATATTGCTCTCAACACTATTGTAACAAATATCCAAGACCTTATTTTTCTGGTCATTTGATATGATTGATCCTTGGCTCAAAAGGAACTCCGACTGAAGACGAATCTTCTCACGAATAGTACAAAAAAAAGTATAATCTGGTTTTATTATGGATTGCTTACCCAATATCCTTTCAGCAAAAACATAAGCATTCCTCAAGAGATCATCGTCAACATAAATATGAGCATTAGAATATGCATTGCTGAACATACTAAACCAGTGAATACCATTCGTATCAATAGTTCCACCGAAATCAAGCAACACACCTTTTATCTTTTCCATCTCTTTACCTTCATTAATGCTATACCAATAATAATCCAAAACAATTCTCTCAAACGAGTAATAAGTGCGGTAAAAAGCCCGTATGAGCTCGGGATTGAGAGACTAACAGAAGCAATAGCCAAACCACCCTCTCTTGAACCGAGCTGCATAGGAGAAAAAAACAGAATATTACTGAATAGCGAAGAGAATGCCATGATAAATACACAATCAAAATATGTGACACTCGGCATCATTACTTCCAGTATCAGCCAATATTCAATGCATGAGATAAATCTTGCCAAATATTCCAACGAAAGAGCCCCCCAAAAAGGAGTCTTACGCGATTTGCGGAGTTGAGCTATCTGCTCATCAACCTCCTTCAATTCTTCTAAATGTTTACATTCAAAAGATTCAGCCCATTTATTTACAAGCGGGATTCGCTTAAGAAGTGAAAAGACTTTAACGACAAAACCGTATTTGAATCCTCTAAAAAAGAGAGAACCCACAAAAACAAATACTATCGATAAAACGACAAACAATATGATTAGCCACAAATCCAATGTATATTTCCCCACCCCCATAAAATGAAGCACAACATATAATATGATTGAAGTAACCCAAAAACAGAAATGAGACAAAATATGCATCATCAGATATAGCAATACTGAAGAAGTGGCTTTCTTCTTTCCTACATATCCGGACAATTCCATGATTCTATACGGTTCTCCTCCCATCAACCCGAAAGGGGTAGTATAGTTCAAGGCAAATCCCGATACAGTCATCTTAAAGACTTGAAAAAAAGGAACCTTTGGAGTATTCTTATCCCTGATTATAAAACTCCAGGAAAAAGCATTCACCAAATATATAACCAGCCAAAGAGCCAAAACAACAGGAAAACATATACCTGCACGCTTCAGTACCTGAATTATATCAGAATAATTAGAATCAAAGGTCAGCAGCATTATTATAATGGCCGCCAGGCCGAAGAAGAAAAATATATTATTCCATTTTTTGCTCATTCTCTATACTATTGATAATGGACTGACAGGCTTTCTCATGACTACTTTTCATATAGAAATAAATCACATTCAAAACCGTCAGCTCAAAAATAAAATAGATCCAAGGCATATCAATCAACAAAGAAAGAAATATAACTATAGCTCTAGTATTGAACGTCAAAATATTGGTCCATTTCAACAAATGAAATGTACGGCGACAAAACTCGCTACTTACTGACGATGGGATTTTATCATCATAAGTCTCTTTTAATTTTCTTCTAAGAAGTTGAAATCCAGGCGTACAGCGTTCTTGTCTCAAAGTATATCTTTGGTAAAAGAAAAGCCATATCTTCCAAAACCATTTTCTCCACGGAGTATTGCTCTGTTCAATGTTCAGTTCTTCACTATCGGTCAGTTCGGACTTGCCATTATGGAAGAACATGTACACATTTCTATAATAGTCGGCAAGCCCGGTCTGGTCCTTGTGACTTATAATACCTGATAAGAACATCAGTACCCATATCCAAATTCCCCATTTATGCTCTATTCCGAATGGCATCGGTTGAGGGGTAAGTCTAAGACCTATAAAAAAATATATTGAGAAGAACCAGATATCACCTGCAAAGCCATCCAAGATACGTCCCCATAGTGTCTTCTTTCCTGTCATGCGGGCCAATTGTCCATCGGCACTATCCAGAATATTAGCAAGAATCAATAAACCGATACCGGATGCATTCCATGTTATTGAGGTATCATAAAAACATATTGCAGCCAGCACACCAAATACAATGGAAATGATTGTAATAATATTCGGATGAATATTGAATCTTTCAAACAACAAAGCAAACCTATAACCAACGGGACGGTAAAATTTGATATCCAACCACTCTTCCGTATCTTTCGATTTGTATGTCGATTCCAACTTCGTCTTTTTGGCTTTATCCATGATAATTATAAGTCTTTTTAATAACCAATTTCGCTATCGCATCTGCCGCCTTATTCACACAACATGAGAAACTGGGCCAGTCATTAAAATCAATAATTGTAATCCTGCCATCTGAGGAGACAACGGCATCGCCTCCATAAACATCTACATCCAGTATCGAAGCTGCCCTATCGGCAATATCCATAAGCCTTTCAGGAACAAAATCATGAACCGTTCCATTATCATTAAAACGTTCCAAACCGAATTTGCTCTCAGACTGATTTTCTATGAAATGATGATTAAAGAAACCACAGCCTCTTACTCCGTAAAACTTAACTATGTGACCTTTTATATGCGTTTGTAATACGGCACTATGTATTCCACGTTCATAGAAATCCGATAAAACCGAACTGCATTTTTCCGGAGAAGTCACATATTGAACGTCGTCAATCATAATCGAATGAGCATCACCCCGCTTTACCCAACAAGGAAAAACATTCCATGTTTCCGGAATAGACATACTTTGATTCAAATTCAAAATGATACTTTCAGGGAATTCAATAGAACTACTCAATTTTTCCGTTTGAGCTACTCTTCTGCAAGAACGGACAGCCGAAGGTAGATTAAAAACAGGAATTGATTCTTCTTTTGTTTTATCCAGAATTCTCAGAGCATCTTCCGATCGAGTCATATGAAAGATTCCATCCAATGAAAGTCCTTCAGGAATGCCTTCCTTTATTAATATTGATTCGGTCAATCTGACCACATCATATCCATCAGACTCAATCGCATCAGCCACACCATTGAATATTGCCGCATCACCTAACTGTCTCCCGGGTGAGAACTGCTCGTTTCTGCTTATTCCGACAAAAGTCATAATTTATTAGAAGCTATTTTATTAATGATTCCGCGACAATTATATCGGAAACATGGTCCAAATCAACTACATTTCCCAGAGAATACGCTTTTAGATGAATCTTATCCGCTATCATTTGTCTTTGGAAGTTGCGCATTCTGGATTGACCGCTTTCAATACATTTTTCCAATACGTCAATAGCAGAATCAGGCAGTGCATATACACCGGCAGATACAAATCTGCAATCATTAGGCTCATCATAAAATCCCACAATATTCATTTCCTGATCAGTACCGACATAGAGAGGCTTTTCATCGTCAACAAAATCAGTCACGCCCATCAGACCAGACGAATCAAGAGACTTAAAGACATCAATAAAACCATGAAATTGTTCTTCCTTGAAAATAGTATCGACCGTTGTAAGACAAAATCTGTCACCTCGTAGAAAATGGCGCAATTCATATAGACTATGCATTGAGCTTGGCGTTTTTTTTACTACTAGATCAATTGGATATTTCTTTTTTAGAAGTTGTAGAAATTGTACCGTTTCCGGATTTTCTCCATTAATTATTACGGCAATCTCCGTTGCACCGCTACGCATGAATATACCAATCAGTCTCTCTATCATGGGAACACCACATATTGGGACCAAAGGCTTTGGCTTATTAAAGCCTTCATGCGCCAGTCGGCTACCTTCACCAGCTGAAATAATAGCAAAACGCATGACAAATCAGTTCTATGCTTCGTCTGTTATATCCAGTCTAAGCTTATCACTATCGTCTCTACGGTCAAAGAACTGTTTACGCAAAGGATTTGCGCTAATCAATTTTTCGTTCTTACGTGCGCGGTATACATCTATCGCAGCATATATAGCTTGACGGAAAGACTCCTCACTCGCAATTCCCTTACCTGCAATATCGTAAGCTGTGCCATGGTCAGGAGAAGTACGTACAACAGGAAGACCCGCAGTATAATTGACTCCTTCATTCATATCCATCGTCTTGAGAGGAATAAGCCCTTGATCATGATACATTGCAAGTACGGCATCGAATTTCTTGTAGTCTCCCGATCCGAAAAACCCATCAGCCGGAAAAGGGCCGAAACAGTTTATCTTTTCCGAAACAGCTTCTTTAATAGCCGGTATGATTATCTCGCATTCTTCCTTCCCAATAAGTCCATCATCGCTAGCATGAGGATTAAGAGCAAGAACCGCAATTCTAGGAATCTCTATACCGAAATCATTCTTCAAAGACATGTTCAGTATCTTCAGTTTTTCTTTAATAAGATTATTGGTAATAAGAGACGACACTTTTGATATCGGTTCATGAACAGTAGCCAAAGCCACTCTCAACTGTGAATTCATCAAAATCATCAAAGCTTTTTGCCCTTCTCCCAGCTCTGACTCAATATATTCGGTATGCCCAGGGAAATTAAAAGCCTCTGAATGAATCGTTTTCTTATTTATCGGAGCAGTAACAATAATATCAATCATTCCCTCACGATATTCACGTACGGCACGATTCAATGCTTCAAAGGCAGCTTTACCACTCTCTTCACTTGGAATACCTAGTTCTACTTTTATCTCTTCTCCATTACAATTCACCAAATTAAGCCTATCTTCCTGTGCATCGGCTGCCGAATTGACTACAGTAAAATTAGTCTGAGATTCTACCGCCTTACGATGATAGGTGGCAATTTTTGGAGAACCGTATATTATCGGGGTACAGAATTCAAACATACCTTGATCTTCAAATGTCTTGAAGATTATCTCATATCCGATTCCATTTATATCGCCTTGGGTTATACCTAATTTTATCTTTTCACTCATATAATTATTCAATTAATTCAGAGAATCCGGTTCAATTGTGACCTCTTCTATAGCGTAGCTAAAACGGTCCACATCAATCTCGTCGGGAAGTCTAAGTGTATAAATAGCGGCCTCCATACGACGCATCAGATTTCTTTTCTCATCTCCAGGAGCATAAATAAACGCTTCTGCAACAATAACTCGCTGATTTTGCTCGTCTACACGTGATATTGATACGAATGGTCCTCCCATATCATAATTTGTCATTTCCCAAAGGCCGCGAGCAATCTGAGCATATTTGCCTTTAACCTCGCTATCCTTTACGGTCACATAAGGACGTGCTGTTGACATATACTGACCTTCACGAGGACCGGGAATATTGGCTTTCATCACAGAGTCTCTCTTCGCAAAGAAATAATCTGAAGTAAAAGTATTCACATCACGGTAAGGATAGGAGTATATGACGATGCTCATATCACGTTCTCCACGGTCAGTAGTAGCCCAGAAAAAGTTCTTTGCCTCCTTTCTTTTAACCAATTCCTGTGGGACCCAGACATCACAATCAAACATCTCCTTCACTTTTTGAGATACGTTCATATTATGAGTCTTTTTCAATAAATCAATCTCCCTATTCATCTCAACCCTTGTCAGAAAATCAATAATAGACTGCCTGTTTTCATTTACATACTGTTTAAACTGGTTGACGTCAGCAGCTTGAATTGACATTATTACCTGTGGAGCTGAATAAACATTTCTTGAGAACTTGATTTTCCCCTGAGAATATATCCTGTCTATCTTAATTATTATAATGTTTCTGCAATACTTAAGAGCACGAGAAAAATCATCTTCAACTACTTTAGATACCTTAAACGATTTCTCGGATTGAGGTAATCCCGGAATATCCTGAATAAGAACATTATTAAGCGCTTCATAAGCACCGGATTGTAAGTCTTCAGTAGAAGCGACTACTAAGACCTCATATGGAGCACCGGAAGATGTGGGTGTTAATAATGACTTACCGGAAGAATTTCCTTTGCAACAAGCAACACTCATAAGAGTCAGGGCCATAAGGCCAATCGTTACAATAGCATTTCTTTTCATATTACAATAGATTAGTTTGATTCATCATTTTTAGTTGTGCTCAACATGCCGCATGCTGCCCAAATATCCTCACCTCTTGAGGCACGGATTGTTGCAAAAGCTCCATGTTTAGTGAGATAATCACGAAACTCCAGCATCTTTTCATCACTGACAGGGCTCAAAGAGCTATCAGGTATTGCATGAAAACGAATCAGATTTACCCTGCAGCTCAAACCCTGAAGTGTAGCAACGAGTTGTTTTGCATGATCCAAAGAATCATTCACACCTTCAAACAGTGTATATTCAAATGACAACCTACGTTGGTGACTAAAATCATACCCTTTTAGAATCTCCAGCATTTCAGTCATTGAAAAGGCATTTTCTGCAGGGATCAACTGTCTCCTTATCTCCGGAGACGGTGCATGCAGACTTATGGCAATATGACAATCGCAACTCTCAATAAGTTGCTTCAACTCACGTCTAAGCCCAACCGTCGATATTGTAATCCTTTTAGGGCTCCAGGCCATACCATAAGAGGCGGTCAAAATCTCGGTAACAGTAAGGACATTCTTTAAATTATCCAAAGGTTCTCCCATGCCCATAAAAACCACATTGGTCAATGTAGCTTTTTGAGGCAATGAAAGGATCTGATTCAATATCTCGCCAGCAGTAAGACTTGCTGTATAATGTTGACGTCCTGTCATACAGAAGACACAGCCCATCTTGCAACCTACCTGAGATGAGATGCAAAGAGTAGCTCTCTCTCCATCTGGAATATACACAGCTTCAACGTAACGTCCATCTGACACCGGATACAAATACTTAACAGTACCGTCGTCAGACATCACAGACTCCGAGGGAGCTGACAGACTCACACAATAAAGTTCGGATAGTGCAGAACGGAACTTTAGTGAAATATTTGTCATCTTGTCAATAGAATCCACCTGTTTGACATATAGCCAATCAGCCATTTGCTTTGCAGTAAATAGCGGCATACCCACTTTTGTGGCAACCTCTTGCAACTGCCCGATTGTCATACCCACCAGATTGATTCTCTCATTCTCCATACAAATACATATATTTAACTTTGCGAAGTTACTAAAAAAAATTGACTATCTTCGCAAGCGTATGATACAGACATTTGTTTTTTCACAATACGGGACGAGCACCCTACAAATCAAGCAGTGTATTGAAAACTGTACTGAAGATTTTATAATGCTCAATATCAGTGGAAAGGATATTACACTCAGTCAGGAATCAATAACAAAAATGATTACTGCCGCTCAGGCAGGTCATGTAGGAATGGTCTACTCTGACCATTTCAAGACAATAAACGGGATGAGCACCGCGGCTCCACTCATAGATATTCAAAAAGGCAGCCTCAGAGATGACTTCGATTTCGGAGCATTGGTTTTGATTACTCGCCCTGCTATGGATATTTATCTTCAAAAAGTTGATGAAGAGTACTCAATAGCCGGTTTTTATCAGCTAAGGCTGATTATCTCAGAGTACTTATCCATCGTACATATCAAAGAACCGTTATACACTGTTCAGGAGACAGACTTAAGAGTATCAGGACAAAAGCAGTTCGATTATGTAAACCCACGCAATCGTCAATCCCAGATAGAGATGGAAGCTGTTTGTACATCCCATCTGAAACGTATTGGAGGCTATCTTTCTCCGGGAAGATATACAAAAATAAATCTCTGTAAGGACAGTTTTTCTGTTGAAGCTTCTGTGATTATCCCTGTCAGAAATCGTGAGCGTACCATTGCAGATGCAGTGAAATCGGCATTGTCACAAAAGACTGATTTCAAATACAACATCATCATTGTCGACAATCATTCTACTGACAAAACAACAAATATCCTAAAGAATCTGTCATCAGATGAGCGTGTTATTCACATAATTCCGGATAATACAAATTTAGGCATCGGCGGTTGTTGGAATCTGGCTGTCAACGATGAAAGGTGCGGTCTTTTTGCAATACAATTGGATAGCGACGATTTATATTGTGATGCGGATACGCTACAAAAAATTGTTGACAAATTCCGCACCGAAAAATGTGCTATGGTTATCGGTACTTACAGTATGTGCAATTTCGCTCTTGAGACCATACCTCCCGGAGTTATCGACCACAAGGAATGGACTGAAGAAAACGGCCCCAACAACGCACTTCGAATCAACGGACTGGGAGCTCCGCGCGCTTTTTTCACTCCGGTAATTCGAGAAATCGGTTTCCCTAACGTAAGTTACGGAGAAGACTATGCCGTCGGAATTGCAATAGCCGGAGAATATCAAATCGGACGTATTTACGATGTACTATATTTTTGTCGAAGATGGGAAGGTAACAGCGATGCAGACCTAAGCCCTGAACGTGTTAATGAGAACAACTTATACAAAGATACTTTGAGAACCCAAGAATTGGGAAAACGTATCGAAAGAAACAAGAAAAATGGATGATATACTGTTGCATTTGGATGATTGTCTGACGAGACAACTGGACTCCTGGCCGGAAGTTAAGAAACGATTCGAGGATTTACAACTGATACAGACCAAGGTAATCTCGTCTTCGGGACTGAAACTTCAGTTCAATCCCGCACGCATTGTATCCACAGCAGCAAACATATCAAAAGCCAACATATCTCAACGGCCTTGTTTTCTTTGTGCCGAAAACAGGCCTAAACAACAAATGACTTTTGACTTAGGAGACAGTTTCGACCTTCTGGTTAATCCATTCCCCATACTAAAAAACCACTTTACGGTAGTAAGCCGTACTCATCAACCTCAATGCATATCTTCCTGTTACACAAAATTGATTCAGATAGCATCAAGCCTGCAACCGGGTTATATTGTCTTTTATAACGGCCCACGAAGCGGTGCTTCCGCCCCTGATCATCTTCACTTGCAGATAGGACTGGCAGATGGAGTCCCGTTGATAGACAAGCTTATTGAAAACAATCCTCCTGCAGATAAAGAGACGATAACAGTAGAGCCGTTCGGTTATCCGGTAAATATATATATCGGAACCTCTCCTGAGCGGCTGAAACAGATTCTTGACGACATGACAATATTGGACGGAGAATACGAGACCCGTCTGAACATTATTTCCTTTAACCGTAACGGAATGGTTATGACAGCAATAATACCGAGAGGCAAGCACAGGCCTGATTGTTATTATAAGGAAGACAATGATAAGATATTGGTTAGCCCGGGAGCGATAGATATGTGCGGACTCATCATTACTCCACGACAAACCGACTTTGAGTCTCTGTCTGAGCAACAGATTTCATCCATCTATCGGGAAGTGACTCCCCATCAGCCACATATCAAAGTAGGAATCATGGCTTCGACAGAAATTCGTTTTAATCTAAAATCGGAATTCTCAGACGGTGAATCAACTTTCTCCGGTGAACAGTCCGTATCTATAAAAGAAGGACTTATATTCTGGAAAGGCCAAAAGTTAGGAAGGCTAACACTTAATGCTGTTGATGGACAAGGAATTTTTACGCTCCATAATGTTACCATAGGAATAGGTTTTCATTGGCAACGCAATGAAGAACAGACATTCAGCGGTTCTCTTGTTTTTATTCCCGATAGTGACAGGATATGGGCAATAAATGAATTGCCTACTGAGGATTATCTGAAGAGTGTGGTCTCATCAGAGATGAAATCTACCGCTCCCATTGAATTCTTAAAGGCTCATGCCGTAATCTCACGCAGTTGGGTCCTGGCACAATGCAAAAAAACCATGAAACAGTCAGCCTCAGAAAATATGACATGCGACCAGGAGCGAATAATAAAATGGTATGATCATGATCAGCACACATTGTTCGATGTATGCGCAGACGATCACTGTCAACGTTATCAGGGAATCACCCGTATAATAAACCAAAATGCCGATTTAGCAGTAAAGGATACTTTTGGACAGATACTTGTCTCAGAAGGATATCTTTGCGACACTCGCTTCAGCAAATGTTGCGGTGGAATCACAGAACAGTTTGAAACATGCTGGCAAGATACTCACCTGCCTTATCTGGTTCCTGTTCGTGACTCTCTAGCAACGGCTACTCCTCTTCCTGACTTGACTAATGAAGAAGATGCCGAAAAATGGATTATGACTCATCCGAACTCTTTTTGCAGTTCGGTAAACAGTAGTATACTATCAAGAATACTCAACGGTTACGACCTAGAGACCTCAAACTATTATAGATGGCAGATCCATTACACGACTGCACAAATAACAGATTTGTTTAAGAAAAAATCGGGACTTGACATTGGAGACATCATAGATCTTAAACCAATAAGACGCGGACCGTCGGGAAGAATATATGAATTGGATATTATCAGTACTGACAGTCATATCATTATCGGCAAAGAATTGGAAATAAGAAGAGTACTGTCAGAGACTCATCTGTTTAGCAGTGCATTCGTCATAGAACATGATAGTGATGGATTCACTCTGCATGGAGCCGGTTGGGGCCATGGCGCAGGTCTGTGTCAGATCGGTGCGGCTGTAATGGGTGAAAACGGATACGATTACAAAGAGATTCTCAGCCACTACTACCCAAACACACAAATAGGAAGATTCTACTGATTCAATTAGAACCTATGTTCTTGTTCTAAAAATACCAGTCCTTCTTAAATCACAAAACAGAAAGGTTTTATTTCTTACAATGATAACAAATAAGCCCATCCATCGGGCTTTTTAGGAACACCCCTGTCTTCATACCCAAAGATTCAGCTGTCTCAATCAGTTCATCGGAAAAATTCGATGCAATTGAACCAACGAAGTTTACAGGTAGCCAAGGACGATGATAATTTATCACATTTCTTTTGAAGAAATCAACAAAACAATTAATTAGCAAATCGTGAATCTCAGGAATATTTTTTTTCTCGAACAGAAATGGTGTAAAACTTGCAATATATCTGTTAGGCAAGGGTTTCCGATAAACGTTTTCGAGTATAATATTCATCGACAGATTATATCTTTCTAAAAATTCATTGCTGACCGATTCCGGCAATTGTCTCTTAAGACAATCGCTCAAAAGTCTTTTACCAAGGGCGGAACTACTGCCCTCATCGCCCAAGATATAACCTAAAGAAGGAATTTGATCAACAATGTTTTTTCCATCATATACACATGAATTGGAACCGGTTCCAAGCACACAAGCTATACCCTCTTTATTTCCGCACAAGGCACGTGCCGCTCCTAGCATATCGCTGGCTACATAAACGGAAGCATCTGGAAAATAAGCACTCAATATCTCCTTCATTTCCACACACACCGCTTCTGTTGCACATCCGGCTCCATAAAAGAAAACCTCTTTTATTTCCTTGACTATACTTTTTTCAATGGCGGGAATCAATTCCGCATCAATAATAGAACAAATTACGTCTCTATCCTGATGAAACGGATTAATGCCTTGTGATGCAACACATAAAGCAACATCTTCGCCTTTAAGAAAACACCAATCGCTTTTCGTAGATCCACTATCAATTATTAGTATCATTTTCCAATCATTTTTTTCTTTCCAAAATACGGTTCAAAATGAATAATTGCCGACACAATAAAAGTCACACTGCAGCAAATTATTATCCATAAGAAAAACATTTTATACCCCATCATCTGTTGCATCCAACCTGATATCATACCCGGCAACATCATTCCCAAAGCCATAATACCTGTACAAATTGCATAATGCGACGTCTGCTGCACGCCTTTTGCAAAATACATTAGAAAAAGAGTGTATGCGGTAAATCCAAATCCATATCCAATTTGTTCAATAAACAGACAACTACTTATCAGGAACATATCAGAAGTGGGAAAATAGCTTAAGTAAACATATACCAAATCCGGAATGGATATAGCAAGAACCATGGGCCACAAGCATCGTTTTAGACCATGACGAGAAATGGATGCCCCACCAAGTATGCCACCTGCCAATAGACCAATCACTCCCAATGTTCCTTGGGCTAGTCCTATCTGATCTGTAGTCAATCCCAATCCTCCTTCAGCTGTTGAATCTATCAAAAACAGAGGAGTAATCTTTGTCAACTGAGCTTCAGGAAATCTATAAAACAGAATAAAAAGCAATGCAGAAACAATATGCGGCTTTTTAAAAAAGGAGGAAAAAGTATTGAAAAAGCCTGCTATTATATCCTTACCTGTCTTTTTTTCATTTAAATCTGCATCAGGACGAGGTAATACACGAGAATGGTAGAGAGCCAGCATCAACATAATACCTCCAGCAGTCAGAAAAGCTATACTCCACGACCTCGCTGTATCAAGATGTTTCTCTAAAAGCCCTACCAATATTAACAAGCCTCCTTGACCTGCGATGATAGCAATACGATAAGCCGTATTTCTGATTCCTACAAAAAATGATTGAAGTCCATCATCCAATCCTAATAGGTAAAATCCGTCGATGGATATGTCATGAGTAGCAGAACTAAATGCCAATAACCATAATATTGCCAACGTACACTTAAGAAAATCTGTCGTTGGAATAATAAAAGCCACTCCGGCCAATCCCGCTCCCAAAAGAAACTGAGTCAGCAGTAACCACCATCTTTTAGTCTTCATCAAATCCACAAAAGGACTCCATAACGGCTTAATTACCCAAGGAAGATACAGCCAACCGGTATATAACGTCACATCGCTATTGCTGACGCCCATTTGTTTGAACATCAGAACAGAAACGGTAACTATCAATACATAAGGAAAACCTTCTGCAAAATAGATTGAAGGTACCCATCTCCAAGACGAGATTGTAGATTTCATACCTGCAAATTTAGGCATAAAAACAAAAAAACATCGATGAATCCAATAATTTTATAATCCTAATACAATATCACTATTTGTTGATTACAAATATCTTTCAAATCTATTTTTTGATTTAAGTTTTTTTACCATATTTATCACACTGAGAAGGCAACAATTCATAACATAATCCATGTCAACTTGGCTTATGTTTTCTTTTACACTATTTTTGCATCATCGCAAGTGCGTAATTGTTGTTACCTTCAAAAAGTCATAATATGAACATAACATTAAATACTCTTTTCATTGAATTCGTCGGTATTTCTCCAGAAAAGGAAGAGAGACTGACTCCTGCAGGTTCCAATAGAACATATTATAGGATGTCTTGTGCCGAACGTTCTGTCATTGGAGTTGAGGGCACTTCCATTGATGAAAACAGAGCTTTTTTCTCAATATGCAGACAACTGCACAAAAAGGGTCTACCTGTTCCCGAACTCTACGCTGTTTCCGATGATGAAATGTGCTATCTTCAGGAAGACCTTGGTGACATCTCTCTTTTTGACATGCTGTATACTGCCCGCAAGACAGGTATTTACGATGATATTTCAACGGAATTGCTTGAAAGAGTAATGAAGTTGTTACCTGATTTCCAATTTTCCGGTACAAAAGATATGGATTTCTCTCAGTGTTACCCGTTAGAGTCCTTCAATAAGCGAAGCATACTTTGGGATCTTAATTACTTTAAATACTGTTTCTTTAAAACCTCAGGAATTGAATTTCATGAAGACCGTTTGGAGAATGAGTTCGAAAAACTGGCTGACACACTTCTATCTGATTACCCTTACGACACCTTTATGTATAGGGATTTTCAAGCTCGAAACATAATGGTTCATGAAAATAAACCATGGTTTATAGATTTTCAAGGCGGAAGACGTGGCCCAATTGAGTACGATTTGGTATCCTTCTTGTGGCAGGCAAAAGCCATATACCCTGAGACTCTAAAGAACCACCTTATAGATGTGTATCTTGAATCACTTTCTCGTTATCGAAAAGTCGATATTGAAGAGTTTAAAAACAGAACACATTTCTTCGTTCTGTTCCGGACTCTTCAGGTTCTAGGCGCATACGGATTCCGAGGCATCTTCGAGCACAAAGTTCATTTTCTTCAGAGTATTCCTTTTGCCATAGCAAATATAAAGTCTCTTCTATCCGTTTGTGAAGCCGATTTCCCATATCTTACAGATCTGCTTAAACAGTTGTCTAGACTACCGGAGTATTCCGAAATCCGGGAACAGTATTCCGACAAACTTACTGTAAGAATAACAAGTTTCTCTTTCAAAAAGGGTATACCTGAAGATAGAAGCGGCAATGGCGGAGGATTCGTCTTTGACTGCCGCAGCATGCACAATCCCGGGCTATACGATAGCTACAAGCAGATTAACGGTACATCACAAGAAGTCAAGAAATTTCTTGAAGAACAAGGTGAAGTACAAAACTACCTTCAAAACGTCTTCGGTCTGATTGTTCCTGCCGTGGATAAATATCTGAAAAGAGGGTTCACAAATCTCATGGTAAGTTTCGGATGTACAGGAGGACAACACCGTTCCGTATATTGTGCCGAAAATTTAGGAAAATATCTACATGAACAATATGGGGAAAAGATTCGTATTATAGTGGAACATAGAGAACAGAAACTTAAAAATATATTATAACAAAAACTATGAATGCAATTATTCTTGCTGCAGGTTTAGGAACAAGATTAGGAGATCTTACCTACGACCGTCCTAAAGCTCTTGTCACAATTGCAGGCCGTACAATGCTGGAACATCAAATCAGACATCTGAAAAAGGCTGGATTCGACCATATCGTAATAAACATACATCACTTCGGAAATCTGATATCAGATTTTGTAAATAAGAACGACTTCGGAATAGACATCCGACTATCCGACGAGACTGATATGTTATTGGACACTGGAGGTGGCATACGAATGGCAATGGAACTATTCGAAGATGACACCCCTATCCTCGTCCATAACGTGGATATCTTCTCTGACACAGACCTAAAAGAATTCTTCAACATCCATCTCAAAAACAATGTAGATGTTTCATTATTAGTTGCTGATAGAAAAACTTCCCGTCATCTCCATTTCGATGATTCCGGGAATCTGCGTGGTTGGAACAATGATAAAAACGGTCAGATACGTTCTCCTTATGCAAATTTCAAAAAAGAGAAATGCCACCCTGTAGCCTTTCAAGGTATTCAAGTCATTTCCAATTCTTTAAGTAAAAAACTGAATAAAATTGCAGAAGCCAAATTCAGCATCACAGATTTTTATGTTGACAATGCACCAAAAATATCGCTTAAAGCTGTATTTTCCCCAATATCGTCACAATGGGTAGATGCCGGCAAAGTAGAGTATCTTCAAAAGGCAGAAGATATCATTAGGACTTTTTACGACAATTAGTATTATAAGCCGTTTTGATTTTCTGAATTGAAAAAGAGTTGAATGTATTGATAACCATAGAAAATCTTTATATTTTAGCTTGTTTTTTTGAATAATAGAAGTAACTTTGCACCCGCTAAACACCAAACCAGCGTTTAGCGTGTGTATTCAACATATTGTCTAACTCAATCTTATTTTATTATTTACAAATGGAAGATTTAAAGAACGTAGCTCCCTTAGAGGATTTCAATTGGGATGCTTTTGAAAAAGGCAATGCCGCAACAGGCAAAACCAAAGAAGAGCTTGAACAAGCTTATGACAACACCCTTAACAAGGTTGCTGACAACGAAGTAGTTAACGGTACCGTTATCACTATCGGCAAACGCGAGGTTGTTGTAAACATCGGTTACAAGTCAGATGGCATTATTCCGGTAAGTGAATTCCGTTACAATCCCGACTTAAAAGTTGGAGATGTAGTAGAAGTTTACATTGAAAACACTGAAAACAAGAAGGGACAGTTACTTCTTTCACATAAAAGAGCTCGCGCCTCACGTTCATGGGATCGCGTTAATGAAGCTCTTGAATCACAAGAAATCATAAAGGGTTATATAAAGTGCCGTACAAAGGGTGGTATGATTGTAGATGTATTCGGCATAGAAGCATTCCTACCCGGTTCGCAAATTGATGTCAAGCCTATTCGCGACTATGATGTATTCGTTGGTAAGACCATGGAATTCAAGGTTGTAAAAATCAATCAGGAATATCGCAACGTGGTTGTATCACATAAAGCTCTTATCGAGGAAGAACTCGAACATCAGAAAAAAGAAATCATCGGCAAATTGGAGAAAGGTCAAGTACTGGAAGGTACGGTTAAGAACATCACCTCTTACGGCGTATTCATCGACCTTGGTGGCGTAGACGGTCTTATCCATATCACGGATTTGAGCTGGGGCCGTGTAAGCGATCCTAAGGAGATTGTCGAACTCGATCAGAAAATCAATGTTGTTATTCTTGACTTTGATGATGACAAAAAGCGTATTGCTCTCGGCTTGAAGCAACTTACTCCACACCCATGGGATTCACTTGATTCAGACTTGAAGGTAGGTGATGTTGTTAAGGGTAAAGTAGTTGTTATGGCTGACTATGGTGCATTCATTGAGATTGCTCCTGGCGTAGAGGGACTTATCCACGTTAGCGAGATGTCATGGAGCCAGCATCTTCGTTCAGCTCAGGACTTTATTAAAGTCGGCGATGAAGTTGAAGCTGTCATACTTACACTTGATAGAGACGAGCGCAAGATGTCACTTGGTATCAAGCAGCTCAAGCAAGATCCTTGGGAGAACATCGAAGCTAAATATCCTATTGGTTCAAAGCACACTGCAGTTGTTCGCAACTTCACAAACTTCGGTATCTTCGTAGAAATCGAAGAAGGTGTTGACGGTTTGATTCATATCAGCGATTTAAGTTGGATAAAAAAAGTTAAACATCCTTCGGAGTTCACCACTATCGGTGCTTCAATCGAAGTTATGGTTCTCGAAATAGACAAGGAAAACCGTCGTCTTAGCCTTGGCCACAAGCAGCTCGAAGAGAATCCTTGGGATGAATATGAGAGCCTTTACAATGTAGATTCAATCCACGAAGGCACCATCACTGAAATGATGGATAAGGGAGCAGTAATCTCTCTTGCTCAAGGAATCGAAGGTTTTGCAACACCAAAACACCTTGTAAAGGAAGACGGTTCACAAGCACAGCAAGGTGAGGCTCTTCAGTTCAAGGTTATTGAATTCAACAAAGAGTCCAAGAGAATCATTTTATCACATAGCCGTATCTTCGAGGATGCAGCAAAGGCAGAAGCCAAGGCTGAGAAAAAGGCACGTAAGACTACTACAAAGAAAGAGGATAAGGAGCCATCTATTCAAAATCAGGCAGCTGCTACAACTCTTGGTGATATTGATGCACTTGCAGCTCTTAAGGAGCAGATGGATGGTGAATCAAAGTAATCAATCGATTATACTAATAAAAAAAGGCCGGTCTCCGGCCTTTTTTTATACTTTTACGGCATGGAAACATTTAATGTAACAATATTGGGATGCGGATCGGCTACTCCTAGTCCAAAACACTACACATCTTCACAAATAGTCAACATACGCGAAAAGCTATTTATGATAGATTGCGGCGAAGGCACTCAGATTCAGATGAGGCGTTCAAAAGTATCCTTTGGAAAGTTAAACCATATCTTGATATCTCATTTGCATGGTGACCACTGCTTTGGGTTATTGGGAATCATATCCTCTTTCGGGCTTCTCGGAAGAACAGCACCCATGTTTGTACATGCTCCATTAGATTTGTGGAAAATATTAAAACCGGAACTGGATTTTTATTGTTCTGAATTGGAATTCGAAGTCTGTTTTCAAGGATTCAATCCAAAAAAATCAGAAATCATTTATGATGACAAATCATTATCGATAAGCACAATACCACTAAAACATAGAATTCCGTGCTCAGGTTTTCTTTTTACCGAAAAGAAAACGCCGGACCATTTAGACCGTGCTGCTGCAGATTTTTATGAAGTGCCCCTATGGGATTATAATCGCATAAAAGAGGGAGGAGACTTCATCACAAAAGACGGGACACTAGTACCCCATGACAAACTCACAAAATCATCCTCTCCGTCAAGAAAATATGCCTATTGTTGCGATACCAAATACAATAAAAAAATGATACCTCAAATATCCGGTTCCGATATGATGTATCATGACTGCACCTATAGCTCAGCAGATATAGCCAGGGCCAAACTACACCACCATAGCACCGCAGCCCAGGCAGCACGGACTGCATTGGATGCAAACATCGGGAAATTGGTTCTCGGTCATTTTTCAGCCAGGTATGAAGATGAGAACATCTTATTGGATGAAGCACGTGAAATCTTTAAAAATAGTTTTTTAGCGAAAGAGAATTCGGTCTTTTCGATATAATAAGGGAATTTTGAATTATATTCGCCCAATTTTGGAACGATAGACATTACAATGCCTGAATTCAATGAACCTGAGATACTGAACCTTCTAAAAGGAGGGGAGATTGCTAAGAGGAAAGCCTTTGAAAAGATTGTCAGCCAATTCAGCGAACAACTTTATTGGCAGATTCGTCATATTGTAATGTCCCATGAAGATAGTAATGATATATTACAAAACACATTCATTAAAGCCTGGACAAATATTGATGCCTTTCAAGGTAACTCAAAAATATACACGTGGCTATACAGAATCGCCGTCAATGAAGCTCTGACTTTTTTAAACAAACAGCGCGCAATGACATCTATAGATATTGACGATCCTGAAGTAGGTATTGGAGATAAACTGGAAGGAGATCCCTATTTTGACGGCAACGAAACCGAGAAACAATTACAAGAGGCAATTGCCACTCTTCCTGAGAAACAGAGAAGAGTTTTTAATATGAAATATTTTGACGAGATGAAATATGAGGACATGTCAGAAATTTTAGGTACCAGTGTAGGTGCCCTCAAGGCTTCATTTCATATTGCGGTAAAAAAAATAGAAGAATTTTTTAACAATATAGATTAAACCTTTTCAATTCATAATAGTCAAAAGAGCGAAATGAAAGAAGAAGATAACATATTAAACAGATGCGGAAACAGAAGACCTTTTGCTGTTCCTGAAGGTTATTTTGAAAACCTGACAGAAAGCATTATGTCCTCTCTTCCAGAAAAGGATACGAAACTACGTACCCTTGTTATGACCCCTTGGACTCGCTTCAGGCCTATCGTTTATGCCGCTGCGGCCATTGCCGGGATTTTCTTCTGTATTGAGATAACAAACGAAATTTCGACAGGCAATAACGGTTCGGAAACGGTGCAAACAGAGAGTGTAGTCTATTCAGACGAATACATTGATTCTTTTTTGGAAGAAACAATGATCGATGACTATACATTCTATTGTTCACTATTTGATTCCAATAATTATTAATTGTCTATGAAACGTCTCTTTATCATATTATTCACCTTCTTTGTCTCCGTATGTCTATATGGGCAACCGGGCAGTGCGACAAGTTCTCAAAACCAGGCTTGGCCTCAGAATCGTCCGTGGCCTCAATTCCAACAGAACACCCAGAAACAAGGAGAGGACAATAACCAGCAACCGAGGATAAGCAACAGTCCACAACAAGCTGGACAGTTCTCGCCGACAGATTATAGGAACCGTCAAAAGGATTTTATCTCCAAGCATGCCGGCCTTACTGAAACCGAAGCTAATCAGTTTTTCCCTTTATACTACGAGTTACAAGAGAAAAAGAGGGATCTGAATCGTGAAGCCAGACAGCAAGCCGTTCATCCGCAAAATCGTCCTTTTACTGAAGAAGAATATACGAGAATTGTCGATAATATGGCAAACTTGGATATTAAGATTGCCGAATTGGAGAAATCCTACATCGATAAATATAAGAAAGTGATTCCTGCGTCCAAAATTCTGAAGGTTCAAATGGCGGAAGAGCAGTTTAACAGTGATATTCTCAAGGACATGCTCCATCAACGCTCTTGGTACAACAACGGACAAAACTATCCCGGACAGAATACCTCAGGACAGAATTTCCCCGGACAGAATCAATTTTATAATCAAAGGAATAACTGATTAGTTGTTCCTTTTTTTATTTGCCCAAAACTATCGTTATTTTTTTTGAGATGATTCTTTTAGCTTTGCCTCATTCCACAAAGCATCAATTTCTTCAATCTTCATATCCTTGATAATTCGTCCTCGTCTTATTGCCTCTTCCTCAACGTAGTTAAAGCGAGTGATGAATTTCTTATTGGTTTTCTCTAATGCGTTATCAGGATGAATATCATAAAGACGTGCCACATTAATCACAGCAAACAATAAATCTCCAAGTTCACCTTCAGCCGCTTCCTTATTATCTGCATCTATCTCAGCCTTTAATTCTTCGAATTCCTCATAGACCTTATCCATAGCCTGAATAGGTGTATCCCAATCAAAACCCACATGAGACACTTTTTCCTGAATTCTGAAAGCCTTTATCATAGATGGAAGAGCATCGGGAACACCGGCCAACACGCGCTTATTCCCATTCTTCTCCTTTAATTTCAGTTCTTCCCAATTCTGGAGCACTTGATTTTTATCGCTGACCTGGATATCACCATAAATATGAGGATGTCTATAAACCAACTTCTCGCATATCCTGTCACATACATCCTTTATATCGAAATCATTATTCTCTGAGCCAATCTTTGAATAAAAAACTACCTGAAGAAGAACATCTCCGAGTTCTTTGCAAATATTCAGTTTATCATCCTTCATCAGGGCGTCACATAGCTCAAAAGTCTCTTCTATTGTATTCTGTCTCAAGCTTTCATTTGTCTGTACTTTGTCCCACGGGCATTTTTCTCTCAGATCATCCATGATATCCAGCAGATGTCCGAATGCCTCCATTTGTTCTTTTCTTGTATGCATAAATCAAAATTTGAGCGAATTTACTCATAAAACATGTTCATTAGCATAACAATACCGAATAATAGCAGAAAAATGAGTACCTTTGCGCCGTTTTATATGCAGTCGAAAAATATATGGAATTAGCTAGTAAATACAATCCATCTGACGTTGAAGCCAAATGGTACCAATTTTGGATTGACAATAATATGTTCCACTCCGAACCGGATGGACGTGAGCCATATACAATTGTAATTCCGCCACCCAATGTGACCGGAGTGCTTCACATGGGACATATGCTGAATAACACTATTCAGGATATCTTGGTACGCCGTGCCCGAATGATCGGTAAGAATGCGTTATGGGTTCCCGGAACAGACCATGCCTCAATTGCCACTGAAGCAAAAGTGGTAAACAAACTGGCTGCTCAGGGCATAAAAAAAGCATACCTTACTCGTGAAGAGTTTTTGAAACATGCCTGGGAGTGGAAAGAAGAGCACGGTGATATAATATTGAAACAACTTCGCAAGTTAGGATGCAGCTGCGATTGGGAGCGTACGGCCTTCACCATGGATGAAACTCGTAGCGAAAGTGTAATCAAAGTATTTTGCGATCTCTATAACAAAGGTCTGATATACCGTGGTGTACGTATGGTTAACTGGGATCCCAAAGCCCTTACGGCACTAAGTGACGAAGAGGTGGTATATAAAGAAGAGCATGGTAAGTTATTCTATCTAAAATATTATGTTGCAGAAGATGATGGCAGTGGCGCAACAGGAGATGCCGCAGAAGTCATCCATCAAGATGCAAAAGGACGTTATGCCGTAGTTGCCACCACTCGTCCTGAGACAATAATGGGTGACACAGCCATGTGTATCAACCCGAATGATCCTAAGAACAGATGGCTTAGCGGTAAAAAAGTGATAGTACCACTGGTAAATCGCGTCATACCTGTAATTGAAGACGACTATGTTGACATTGAGTTCGGAACAGGGTGTCTTAAAGTCACACCTGCCCATGACGTCAATGACTATATGCTAGGTGAGAAATACGGACTAGAGATCATTGATATTTTCAATGACAACGGCACTCTGAGTGATAAATCAGGATTATACGTAGGTATGGACCGTTTCGCTGTGAAAAAGCAAATTACATTGGATTTGACTGAACAAGGTCTCTTAGAACAAACCGAAGATTATACCAACAAGGTTGGATATAGCGAACGCAATCCGGATACTGTAATTGAGCCTAAACTATCCATGCAGTGGTTCTTGAAGATGCAGCATTTCTCCGATATGGCTTTGCCTCCTGTCATGAACGATGAGTTGAAGTTCTATCCACCAAAATACAAGAACACCTATCGCAATTGGCTTGAAAACATCAAGGATTGGTGTATCAGCAGACAATTGTGGTGGGGTCACCGCATTCCTGCTTATTTCCTTCCGAAAGGAGGCTTTGTTGTTGCAGAGACAATAGAAAAAGCAGTTGAGATGGCCCGTGTTCAAAGTGGTGACAGTTCTCTGGCTGCCTCAGATCTGAGACAAGATGAAGATGTTCTAGACACATGGTTCAGTTCATGGTTGTGGCCAATCACATTATTTGATGGAATAAACTACCCCAACAATAAGGAGATTGATTACTACTACCCTACCAATGACCTAGTCACAGGACCTGATATCATCTTCTTCTGGGTAGCCAGGATGATTATGTCCGGATACGAATATCGTGGTGATATGCCTTTTCGCAATGTATATTTTACAGGAATTGTTCGTGACAAGTTAGGCCGAAAGATGAGCAAATCACTCGGGAACTCGCCTGACCCGATAGGACTAATCGACAAATACGGAGCTGACGGCGTTCGTATGGGACTTATGTTATCCGCTCCTGCAGGTAATGACATTCCATTCGACGAGTCTATCTGCGAGCAGGGACGAAACTTCAATAATAAGATCTGGAATGCCTTCCGCCTGACTCAGAGTTGGACTGTAGACAATCAGGCAGAACAGCCAGAGAGTTCTCGTTTAGCTGTTGAATGGTTCAGAAACACCTTGGCGAAAACAGCATCCGATATGAATGAACTGATGGATAAATATCGTATCAGTGAAGCATTGATGGCTGTTTACAAACTCTTCTGGGATGAGTTTGCCAGCTGGTATCTTGAAATTATCAAACCTGCTTACGGCCAGCCTATTGACTCTAAGACCTACAAATCCACATTGGATTTGTTTGAAAAGTTATTACTGCTGATTCACCCATTCATGCCATTCATCACTGAGGAGCTATGGCAAAATGTACGTGAACGCAATAACGGTGAAAGCATCATGAATCAGAGTATTCTGGATATTGCAAGTGAGTCTTATGACAAGAAGCAGTTATATGACTTTGAATCTTGCAAACAGTCAGTAACTGAGATACGCGCCATTCGTGCTCAAAAGAATATCAGTCCCAAAGAGCCCATGACCCTTGAGATTGTCTCTAACAATCCGGTTGAAATTCTCAATCCTGTCATGATAAAAATGGCCGGTTTGAAAGATATTGTGATTGTAAAATTCAAGAGTGAAGGAACTGCATCCTTCATGATTGGTACTACTGAATTTGCCTTGCAAATAGGAAATCTTATTGACGTTAAATCCGAGTTAGAAAAAATGAAAGCCGAGTTGGACCATTTGGAAGGTTTCCTCAAAGGTGTAAAAGCAAAGCTGTCCAATGATAACTTTGTATCTCATGCCCCGGCCTCTGTCATTGAGAATGAAAGAAAGAAACAATCCGATGCATTACAAAAGATTGCCACAATCAAGGACAGTATGCTTTCATTGGAAGGTAATGTTTAACAACAAATTTGTATAGTTGTGAAAAAGGTAATAGTTCCTGCCATAATAGTCTTGCTGATTGCAGCTGTTGGAATATTAGGATTCTATCTTCATAAAAATAAAGTTTCCACCGAAGAAATGACTAAACTCTTCGAAATGGAAAAAGAAGAGATGGAAAACGAGTATTCCGGTTTTGCCGTGCAGTACGATGAACTCCAGGTTCACATATCTAATGATTCTCTAATCAGACAGTTGGAAAAAGAGAAGATACGTACCCAACAGCTTCTTGAAGAACTGCGTCAGACCAAAGCAACAAATGCATCGGAAATCAGACGTCTGAAAAAAGAACTTGCTACAGTACGCGCCGTATTACGCACATATATTGTTCAGATAGACTCTCTTGATCAGGTCAATAAACAATTGGCCCAGGAAAACACCCAAGTCAAGCAGAAATATACTGAAGCAACAAAAACAATAGATAATCTTGCCAAAGAAAAGGAGATAGCAGAAGAGAAAGTCTCTTTAGCTTCTCAACTTGATGCAGCCGCAATTACAGTTACGGCCAAAAACAAACGCGGTAAGACAGAAAACAAAGTCAAGAATGTAACTAAGTTCGTTATTGACTTCACTATCGTAAAGAATATCACCACAAAAACCGGTGAAAAAATTATTTACGTACGTCTGGTAAAGCCCGACGGAGACGCACTACTCAAGAATCCTGATGATAAATTCAAGTATGAGAATACTGAATTGGGATATTCAATAAAGAAATACATAGAATATACGGGTGAGCAACTGCAAGTTACTCTATATTGGGATGTTGAGGAGTTCCTACATGCTGGTACATACAACGTCTTCATCTTTGTAGACGGTGTCATGATTGGAGAACAGAGTTTCACTCTGGATTAATAACAAAAATATCAAATTATTTGATGAAGTCATTTGAAGAGCTTGGTGTGTCGGAGACGATACTAAGAGCTATTAAAGAACTGGGATTTGAAAATCCAATGCCGGTTCAAGAAGCAGTTATTCCCTATTTATTAGAAGGCCAAGGAGATGTTGTGGCCTT
This sequence comes from uncultured Bacteroidaceae bacterium, assembly GCA_964646955.1. GTDB lineage: Bacteria > Bacteroidota > Bacteroidia > Bacteroidales > Bacteroidaceae > Colenecus. Next base: position 24,570 of record CAZYFO010000019.1, read on the forward strand.
GGCTCAGACCGGAACAGGTAAGACAGCAGCCTATGGACTGCCTGTCATTCAAAAAACAAATGTTGAAGAAGCCAACGCTCAAGTGTTGATTCTCAGCCCAACACGCGAACTGTGCGTACAGATCGCAAAAGACCTTGCAGATTTTTCTCAACACATCCCAGGTCTGCATATTATCCCAATGTACGGAGGATCGTCCATTGAAAATCAGATTAGGAACTTCAAAAGAGGAGCTCACATCATTGTAGCTACTCCTGGACGTCTTATTGACTTGATGGATCGCGGGGTGGTAAAACTTAATACAATCCGCACCGTCATACTCGACGAAGCCGACGAGATGTTGAATATGGGATTCTCCGAAGATCTTGGAACTATACTCTCTTCCGTTCCTGAGGAGCGTCAGATGCTGATGTTTTCAGCTACCATGAGTAGAGAAATCTCCTCTATCTCAAAGAAATATCTGCATAATGCAAAAGAGATAACCATCGGAGCTCGTAACGAAGGAGCTGAAAACGTAAATCATGTCTACTATATGGTTTATGCCAAAGATAAATATTTAGCTCTGAAACGTATCGTTGATTATTTTCCTAACATTTACGGCATTGTATTCTGCCGTACGCGTTTGGAAACACAAGAGGTAGCAGACAAACTTATGCAGGACGGATATAACGCCGACGCTTTGCACGGTGAGCTTTCACAGGCCCAACGCGACTTGGTAATGCAGAAGTTCCGCAAACGTCAGTTGCAGCTATTGGTTGCCACCGACGTAGCTGCCCGTGGACTTGACGTAGAAGATCTAACTCACGTAATCAATTACGGACTGCCTGACGATACAGAGAACTACACTCACCGTAGCGGTCGTACCGGGCGTGCCGGCAAAACCGGAACCTCCATCGCCATCATCAATTCCAAAGAAAAAGGCAAAATCAGATTTATTGAAAAAACCATTGGAAAGACCTTTACAAAAGGTGTAATTCCAACCGGCCAGCAGATCTGTGAGAAACAGCTATTCAAGGTTATTGACGATATTGAGAGCATACAGACTGACGAACAGCAGATTGAGAAATTTCTTCCCGATATCTTCCGTCGCTTAGATTGGATGGACAAAGAGGATATTGTTAAGCGTATTGTAACACGTGAGTTCGGACGTTTCATGAAATATTACAGTGAAGCACCTGAACTGGAAGAGGTTACCAATATGAGATCTGATGATGAGAAGCGCGCCCATAAAGCCCAAGTAGGCTGTACCCGTTTCTTTATAAACATCGGTATTATTGATAATATCTCTGCCACCAATATCATAGAGCTTATCAACAAACATATTAAGGACCGCATCGATTTGGGTAGAATAGATCTGAAGCATACCTTCTCTTTCTTTGAATCTCCTGAGGAGAATAAAGAAATAATACTATCCTCACTAAATGGAGTCCAATGCAAGGGACATGAAGTTCATGTTGAAGTTGCGCAGACCGAAGGCGGTAGCAATAACCGTAACTCCGGCCACGGAAGATCATCTTCCTATTCCTCAAAAAGCCGTGATGACAGAGGCGACAGAGGTGAGAGAAGAGAC
>CAZYFO010000019.1:26236-27409 GCA_964646955.1 uncultured Bacteroidaceae bacterium
GACAGAGGTGAGAGAAGAGACTATGGATCTAGAGATCGTAATGATAGAAACGAACGTCGTCGTAGTAGTTCTAGCAATAGCGGTAATGACACAGAACGTCGTAGCAGCAGCTATGATTCTCGTAAAGGCCAGGATCGTCGTCCATCATATTCTGAAAAGAAATCTTACTCCCCAAAACCGGCAGGAAACAATTTCAAGGATGAATTTGCTGATTTCAATTTAGACGAGACACTAAGAAAGTCAAATCGTACTGAAGAGCGTTCTAACGATAATAGTTTCTTCGGAAGCAAAAGCCAAAGCAAATATCAGTCTCGTGCTCCACAACGTGCTCCAAAAAGCACTGGGCACTCAGGTAGTGATGATTTTGATGACTTCGGTAGAAGCGATGACTGGCATCAGTTCTTCCGCAGTTCCGATACTTCAAGGAGAGACACCTCAAATCCTCGCGGTCAGAAGTCCGAAGGAAAGCGAAATGGTTCATCTCGTGGAACCGACTCAAAAAGAAAAAAAAGATAATCAATCCTTCTTATCAAATAAAGGGAAATTCCGAACAACAGAACGCCCCTTTATTTTTCAATTATAATAACTACTATCTTTTCTGCTGCTTCAAGATCTACTTGCAAAATATTAGAAGTAAAGGATGTGCAGAAATAGCGTAGGAACTTATACATTTTGTTCACAGAGTTTTCAAAAACCGACAAATAAAAAACTAAATACGGTATTATTACCGATGCAAAAAAATTGAATGGCAAAATTAATCACAACAAACAAACGGGATCGTGAGAAGCTCAAGGAGCAGAAACGTAGAGAGAAACAACAACGTAAAGAGGAACGTCAAAGTAATGGAAAAGCATCCTTTGAGGACATGATTGCCTATATGGATGAGAATGGCCAACTTCATTCTACCCCACCGGAAAAACAAAAAACAGAAATCGAAGTAGCTAATATTGAGATATCTGTCCCAAAACAAGAGAATATTGTTTCTCAACCGTTACAAGGTCGAGTCGAGCATTTTAACTCTGCAAAAGGATATGGTTTTATCAAAGATCTGGGAAGTAGCGAAAAATATTTCTTTCATATATCTGCAGTAGCTTCTACAATTGATGTCGGCGATAAAGTTACATTTGAAGTTGAAAGAGGAGCAAAAGGTATGAATGCTGTACGCATTACACG
>CAZYFO010000020.1:0-27241 GCA_964646955.1 uncultured Bacteroidaceae bacterium
AAGTCACCGTTTAATCCTAAGAAACCGTCTTCATTCGGGGTGGTCCAGTCATCATAGTCCGGTGCGCGCAAGTCATGTTCACTTCCGTCACTCAATTTGCCTCCGATTCCCATAATGAATACAGAACCGTATTGCCTTGTGATTGCATCTTCACGTTCTTTCGGCGTTTTATTCGGATATAATTGAAGAAGTTCTTCAGCGTGAATGAAAAAGATTTCCCTAGCCAAGAAGGGTTTAAGTTGAGGATATGTCTCGTAGATAAGATATTCGGTACGGAGCATTGCGGAGTAAATCTTCCTTACAATATGCTTAAGAAACTTTATGTTACGGTCCTCACTGGTGATAGTACGTTCCCAGTCCCATTGGTCCACATATATTGAATGGAGGTTCCCTAAACTTTCGTCTGCACGGATGGCGTTCATATCGGTATAAATACCATATTTTGGCATGATGTTGTATTCGGCCAATGTCAGACGCTTCCATTTGGCAAGTGAGTGTACAACTTCTGCCTTAGCGTCGTTTAAGTCTTTAATAGGGAATGTTACAGCACGTTCTACACCATTTAAGTCATCATTAATTCCCATGCCCTTCAGTACAAAAAGTGGGGCGGTGACACGTCTTAACTGTAAACCTGTTGAAAGATTTTGCTGGAAGAAATCTTTCAACAGTTTAATACCCTGTTCAGTTTGCTTCATGGGAAGCAAAGGCTTGTAGTTTTTAGGAATAATCAGATAACTCATAAGTTCTTAGTTTTTTTGATATTTGTTTTTCGGTGATCCCGTTGGGATTCAAACCCAAGACCTTCAGAACCGGAATCTGACGCTCTATTCAGCTGAGCTACGGGACCGCATAAGAACCGCAAAGGTAGCAAAAGTCTGTGTTATTTTGCATTACTAAGAGTACTAAATTTTAATTGTAGAACTACAAGTAACAGAGCTAAATGGCCGCACTTATTATATTAATTGTTAACTTTGCAAGTTGAAACTTAGAAAATAATATGGAATTAAGTGATCAAGAACAGTTCAGAAGAGATAGCCTGAATGAAATGCGTGCCTTGGGTATTGAACCCTATCCGGCAGCGATGTATCCGACAAATGCATTCTCGACAGAGATTAAGGATAATTTTAAGGATGAAGAAGAGATCAAACTCCAAGTTTGTGTGGCCGGTCGATTGATGAGTCGCCGTATCATGGGTAAAGCCTCTTTTATTGAGTTGCAAGATTCCAAAGGGAGAATTCAGATATATATAACTCGTGATGACATCTGTCCTGAGGAAGACAAGACCATGTACAACACTGTATTCAAGAAGTTGTTGGATATCGGTGATTTTATTGGAATTGAAGGCTTTGTATTTCGCACTCAGATGGGTGAGATATCAATACATGCCCAGAAATTGACCATTTTGGCCAAGTCTTTACGTCCGCTTCCAATAGTAAAATACAAGGATGGTGTAGCATACGACAAGTTTGACGATCCTGATTTGCGTTTCCGTCAGCGCTATGTTGATCTGGTGGTAAACGAAGGAATTAAGGAAACATTCTTGAAACGTACAAAGGTCATCAAAACTCTGCGGAACATTTTGGATGATGCAGGTTATACTGAGGTCGAGACACCTATACTTCAGCCGATACCCGGAGGAGCCAGTGCCCGTCCTTTTATCACTCACCACAACTCCTTGGATATAGATTTATATTGCCGAATAGCTACAGAACTATATCTTAAAAGACTTATTGTAGGTGGCTTTGAGGGCGTATATGAGATTGGCAAAAATTTCAGAAACGAAGGAATGGATAGAAACCACAATCCCGAGTTTACCTGCATGGAGCTCTATGTAGCTTATAAGGACTATAATTGGATGATGGATTTTACTGAACAGTTGCTTGAAAAAATAGCTGTTGCTACCAATGGAACTACAAAGGTAAAAGTTGGTGACAACGAAGTGGATTTCAAGGCACCTTATCGTCGTCTCTCAATTTTGGACGCTATCAAGGAGAAGACCGGATACGATCTTGAAGTAATGAGCGAAGATGAAATGCGTCAGGTTGCCAAGAAATGTGGAGTAGAAGTAGAAGCCTCGATGGGTAAGGGTAAGCTAATAGATGAAATCTTCGGAGAAACATGTGAAGGAACATTTACTCAGCCAACATTTATCATCGATTATCCTGTTGAGATGTCACCTCTTACTAAGATGCATCGTTCAAAAGCCGGTCTCACCGAGCGTTTTGAATTGATGGTCAACGGTAAGGAGTTGGCAAATGCATATTCAGAACTTAACGATCCTCTTGATCAGTATGAGCGTTTCCAGGATCAGCTGCGTCTCAGCCAGAAAGGTGATGATGAAGCTATGTTTATTGATCAGGACTTTGTCCGTGCTCTCGAGTACGGTATGCCTCCTACAAGTGGTATTGGCATAGGTATTGACAGGTTAGTTATGTTGATGACAGGTCAGCAAACCATACAGGAGGTGTTATTTTTTCCCCAAATGAAACCTGAAAGTAAAGATTAAACAATGGCATTTCCACAAGGAAAATTAGCAATTATGGGTGGCGGCAGCTGGGCTACTGCCATAGCAAAGATTCTCTTGTCAACAGAGGATTCAATAAATTGGTATATCCGTAGGGATGATCGTATTGCTGATTTTAAACGATTAGGACATAATCCTGGTTATCTGACTTCTGTACCTTTTGATATTAAACAGATTAATTTCAGTTCCGATATCAATCAAATAGTAGAGGAGTCTGAAGTATTGGTGTTTGTTACTCCATCTCCATACTTTAAGAGCCATATGAAGAAACTGAAGGTTAAACTGCGCGACAAATTTATTGTTTCAGCCATTAAGGGTATAGTTCCTGATGACAATTTGCTCATGTCTGACTATTTCCATCGATTCTATGGTGTGCCAATAGAAAATATTGCTGTTGTTGCAGGTCCTTGTCATGCCGAAGAGGTTGCAATGGAGAGGCTTTCATATCTGACTGTAGGTTGCTCCGATATAGATAAAGCCCATTTTATTGCTCATAAATTGACCAATTCCTACGTTAAGACCTCAATAAGTAATGATGTCGCCGGAATTGAGTACAGTTCAGTGCTGAAGAATGTCTATGCTATTGCAGCAGGAATATGCCACGGATTGAAATACGGAGATAATTTTCAGGCTGTTTTGATGTCCAATGCCATTCAGGAGATGAATGCATTTTTGGAAAAGGCAAAACCAATGTCCGAACGTGCAGTTAATGATTCCGTCTATTTGGGTGATTTGTTAGTCACAGGTTATTCCAATTTCAGCAGAAATAGAGTATTCGGTACCATGGTAGGAAAAGGCTACTCTGTAAAAGCCGCTCAGATGGAGATGGAGATGATAGCTGAAGGTTATTACGGAACGAAATGCATGAAAGAGATTAATGAACACTATCGTGTCAATATGCCTATATTGGATGCCGTCTACAACATCTTATATGAGCATATTTCACCTGTAATAGAAATTAAACTTCTTACAGATACGTTCAAATAATAGCGAAATTACTGTTTATAATATGATTACGGTTGATATATCACAAATTAAGCAATTTGTATCGGAAGAGGAGATTAAATCCTTAGAGCCGAGAGTGAGAAATGCGATAGGTAAACTGGAAAAGGGTAACGGTGAAGGAAAGGATTTCTTAGGATGGCTCAATTTGCCTTCATCTATCAGTTCAGAATTCATTTCAGAAATCTGTAATACCGCTCGAGTTTTACGTGAAAATTGTGAGGTGGTTGTAGTTGCCGGAATAGGAGGCAGCTATCTGGGTGCTCGTGCAGTTATTGAGGCATTTGACAATAACTTCTCTAAACTGATAAAGTGCGCTGATTCACCTGTTGTATTATTTGCAGGCCACAATATCTCAGAAGATTATCTTTTCGAACTGACTCAGTATCTTAAAGGAAAAAGATTCGGAGTCATCAATATCTCAAAATCAGGAACAACCACTGAAACCGCATTGGCTTTTAGACTGTTGAAAAAACAGTGTGAAGAGCAGATGGGATCGAAGACAGCCAAAAAAGTCATAGTAGCTATTACCGATGCTAAGAAGGGCGCTGCCAGAATATCTGCGGATAAAGAAGGGTATAAAAGTTTTGTTATTCCCGATAATGTAGGTGGACGTTATTCCGTTTTGACTCCTGTCGGCCTTTTACCTATAGCTGTAGCCGGTTATGATATCAGCAAACTGATATCCGGTGCCGCAGATATGGAGAAACTAACTGGCGGTGATGTACTTTTTGAAAAAAATCCAGCTTCTGTTTATGCTGCAGCAAGAAATGCTCTGTATGAATCAGGAAAGAAAATAGAGATACTCGTTAACTATCAGCCCAAGCTGCACTTTGTGGCTGAGTGGTGGAAACAGCTGTATGGTGAATCTGAAGGAAAAAAGGGGAAAGGCATTTATCCTTCATCAGTAGATTTCTCAACCGATCTTCACTCTATGGGTCAATGGATACAGCAGGGTGAACGTATCATATTCGAGACTGTCCTTTCAATTGATAAGGCAAACAGCTCTCTTTTGGTACCTTTGGATAGTACTGATTTGGATGGATTAAATTATTTGGCCGGCAAACACATTGATGAGGTAAATAAGATGGCTGAACTGGGTACAAGATTGGCCCATGTCGATGGAGGAGTACCCAACATCCGTATTACCATTCCAAAACTTGATGAATATTGGCTGGGACAGTTGATATATTTCTTTGAAAAAGCTTGTGGCATAAGCGGTTATATTCTTGATATCAATCCTTTTGATCAACCGGGAGTAGAAGATTACAAGAAGAATATGTTTGCATTACTAGGCAAGCCGGGTTATGAAGATGCTACAAAGGCAATATACGAACGGTTGAATAAATAATGAATTTCCTATTGAAAGATAAGCGCGCCATACTATTCGATATGGATGGTGTATTATATGATTCCATGCCAAATCACTCAAAGGCTTGGAGCCAGGCTATGCAGGATTTCGGAATAAATATGACACCTAATGATGTCTATATGAATGAAGGCTGTACAGGCTCATACACTGTGAAGCAAATCAGTTTGCGCGAACGCGGTTACGAAGCTACAGATGATGAGGTTAAACGAATATATGAGCACAAAGCGTCAATATTCAGAAGCATGCCTAGTGCGCAGGTGATGCCGGGAGCAAAAGAAATCTTTGAAAAAGCGAACAGATCAGGACTCAAGATTCTAATAGTTACCGGTTCGGGACAGAAGAATCTTATTGAAAGGGTATTGCATGATTTTGAAGGTTATATTACCCGTGATCTGATGGTGACGTCATTTGATGTTAAACGAGGCAAACCTTTTCCGGATCCATATCTTAAAGGATTAGAAATTGCCGGTGTACAATCATCTCAAGCTATTGTCGTTGAGAACGCTCCTATGGGTGTCAGGGCAGCTGTCGCGGCGGGTATTGATACAATAGCTGTCAATACCGGTCCGCTAGACAATATAATATTGGAAAAAGAGGGATGCTCCGTATTATTTCCCTCAATGCAGTCATTATCCGATAATTGGGATAACCTTTTTGTCTGAGATCTCTCTTTAAAGTCTACAGGATAGCTTTGCTCAGCAGGAAATGATCTAAAATAACCATTGCTGCCAAATTCTCTACAATTGGAACGGCTCTAGGAACGATACACGGGTCGTGTCTTCCGGTCGCTTTTTGAGAAAGCTCTTCACCATCGGTTGTCACAGTATGTTGTCCAACTCCGATAGTAGGAGTGGGCTTAAACGCAACCCTGAAACGTATCGGTTGTCCGTTGCTAATACCTCCCTGGATTCCTCCTGAGTGGTTGGATGCGGTGCTTACCTCTCCGTCTTTCAAGCAGAATGAGTCATTATGATAAGAGCCCTTCTGAGTAGCTGATTCAAATCCGTCACCATATTCGAAGCCCTTTGCCGCATTGATATTTAGCATTGCAGCTCCCAATTCGGCATGCAGTTTGCTGAATACCGGTTCCCCAAGACCAACAGGACAGCCTCTGATGATACATGTCACGATGCCTCCTATCGAATCACCTTCTTTTTTGACTCCTTTAATAAGTTCCTCCATCTGCGACGCTTTTTCAGAGTCAGGACAGCGTACATTGTTTGACTCGGAGACAGAACGTTTGAAACTCAACTCCAGCTCCTGATCAATCTTGATGTTGCCGACCTGAGACGTGAAAGCATAGATATCGATATCCGGCAGTGCTTTTTGGAGAGCCAGTTTTGCTAACGCGCCGGCTACACACTGTGCTATTGTAACACGAGCGGAAGCGCGGCCACCACCTTTGTAGTCACGAATGCCGTATTTCTCATTGTATGTGTAATCGGCATGTGACGGGCGAAGCAAATTTTTTAGATTGTCATAATCGGACGAATGTTGGTCCGTATTATAGACAGTGAAAGCTATCGGCGCTCCAGTAGATACTCCATTGAATATCCCGGATAGGAATGTGACCTTATCAGCCTCACTTCTTCCGGTGGTTATTGCACTCTGTCCGGGTCTACGTCTGTCCAGTTCGTTTTGAACGAAATCGAGGTCAATTGTAACACCGGAAGGGAATCCGTCCAGTATACCTCCAATAGCCGGTCCGTGAGATTCTCCGAAACCGGTCAACCTAAGTATGTGGCCGATAGTATTCATATATTAGTGGCAGTTATTGCAACCGCAACCTTCTTTACCCTCGCAGCCTTCTCCTTCGTTGCTTCCACAACCCTCGCAGCCGCAATTACAGCCGGCCGGTTGTGTAGCTGCTTGTATTTCTTCTGCAGTTGCAGTTCTGGATTCAATTATTTTACCTACGAAAGTAAGAGACTCACCAGCCAATGGATGGTTGAGGTCTACTACAACAATATCTTCTCTGATCTCTGTAACCAATGCATTGAAAGTGCTTTGACCGTCGCTGAGGGGAATAACATAGCCCTCTTTGACATGTTCGTCATCAAAGACACCGTCACGAGTGAAGATTGACTTCTGTAATTCGATAACATTTGCCTTGTCATATTCACCATAAGCCTTATCGGCAGGAATTGTGAAGTCGAATGCATCGTCGACATTGAGATCCTTTACGCTCTCCTCAAACATATCTAGAGTATATCCTATACCTGTGATGAACTGAAAAGGTTTTTCTTTTGGTGCGCGCTCATAAAGAGCAAGTTTGCCGTCTTCACCTTTAATTGAAAGGTCGTAAGAAAGGCTGATAAATTTATTTGTTGATTCCATTAAGTGAATAATTTCATTTTTAAATATTGGGATGCAAAGTTACTTATTTCTGTCATATTAGCCAAATCCGTATGTATTTGCTTCTCACTTGAGATTCTTCAAGGGAGGAGTAGTACAAGCATTTGGAATACCTATTCCGGAGAAATACGCTATAGTCGGTGCCAATACAGATATTGACATAGGATCGTGATTTATCTCAGCTCGTATTCCATTTCCCCATATTATCATCGGAAAATATTCAGATTGCGTTGATTGATAATATTTTGTTGCACTCATTTCATCGGCGATTACCCAACCTGGATTAGGATTTATAATCAAATCGCCGGAATATATAGGGTGAAGTCCGTTGCGTTTTCTTGTAGTAGTCTGATCCATCAAACCTGACATAAGACTACGCTGTGAAGTGACACTTTTTACTCCGCTTACTTGAGATAGAAAGTCCATACAGCATTCAGTCATCTCAAGCAGTGAAATGTTTTTGGCTTCAAGAAGTTCCTTGTTCAGATAAAGTTGGTTCTTGTGATATGTCTCAATATATGACCCCTGACTGAATTTTGCAGAAAGATAAAGATTCAACAAAGCCGTAACTCTCTCCATGCTTATTTGGCCACTGGGAATCCTGGTATTGCTTAGGTCGGGTATTTCTTTTTTGAACTGTCCCGAAGAGGTGAGAAAGAATAGGACGTTTTCCAGTCCTACCTTCTCGTCTATTTTCCTTTTTAAGTCGGCTATATTCTGATCCAATCTGATATAAATATCCTGTTGTTCCAGAGAATAAACGGTTTGAGAGGGTAAAACATAATTGCCGGCATAGAGAGTCAGCATCAATATATCTGAGATGTTATCTTGTCCTAGTTCCATTCCGTCCAATGCAGCTATGGCCATTGAGGTCACTTTGTCATTCGCCATCGGACTAAAACGGAAATTCCAAGTGTCGTTCTTTTTGAATGTATAGGAAAATGGCTGGTAGCGTTCCTCGTCTGATTTCTGAATGTAATAAACTGTAGGAAATACCGGCTCCCATTCGCAATTCTGCCAAATGCTGTCGTTTAATGGTGTGGTCCATTCAGGAAGTCCTCCATAATAATTTGACGTGCACCAACGGTCATTTGCGTTACTCATCCACATAGCGACGTCGGCCTCATGACCTGCAGAAAAAATTGCTCCTTCTCTATCAATGGAGATAGAACAAACTTTTCCTCTTCCTTGAGTAGAGATCTTTACTTGGTCAGCGAGATTACTAGACAGCATCTTCTTTGGAGACGCACGTTCGATAGTATTAATGCCGGTCTGATTACTGTCATCAGTCAATGAGCTAACATTCATTGTTTTACGATCCATCCACCTGCTTGCCACTATGCCGTGGTTGAAAGGAACTGTTCCGCTGTATATGGAAGCAACAGCAGATGCCAAATCAGGATCATAGAATTCATGGAAAACATTGGGACGGTTATATCCCTCCGTCCAGATTTGTTTTATGCCATCGTCCCCAAGCAGAGGCATCAGCTTTTCCAAATTCTCAGTGCTGAGTTGATCAATTACTATCCCAACAATCAGTTTAGGCCTTAAATTTGTCTCTGTCTGATTAATGATATTTTGGGCAGAGGCAGTGATACCTACCGTAAGAAGAATCAGAGTTAACATGATCTTATTCATCTTGCTTGGTCTGCGTATTAGTATTCCGTATTTAAGCAATAACAAAAGGAGATAATTGCTTAATGATCTTAGGGCAAAAACGGCGAATAATAATAAAACCGGTATCTGAATATCTTGTGGGAACACCTTAAATATGATGATGAATGTCGTCATTACTAAGAAGTTGGCCAAGAAAAACGCATCGGGTCTTTGCTTAATATGATTGCGTATCAATAGAGGTAACCAAAATAGCGGAACCGGATTCAGACAGATGAGAAGCCAGTTGCTGTTAACGGTAGGGTGTTCTGAGAAAAAGTAAAGAAAAGCAATTAACAGTCCTGCCAATCCCTGAACTCCGAAAATTATAATATCAAACCACCATGAAGTTTTTCTTCTATACCAATCGATAAGGCAAATAAATAGTGTAATAAGCAGTGCAATTGACATAGTCTGTGCGGGAGACATCAGCCTCTTTGGGTAAACCAGACTTTTTTCAGGATTGACAATTGTTATTGTACTTACAGCGAGCGGACGTGTGTTGCCGGTTGAATCGGTGATAAACGCATTCGATATCATCTCTTTTAGCTCAATTGGCGCAAAGGCATGTTTTCTATAGTCGATTTTTAAATCCGCATCTGCTCCCAAAACCAAATTTACTCCAAACTCCGACCATGGCTCAACGCTGTTGTATTTGTCAAGTATGGAACGAAAAGACTCAGTAGAATCAATGCCGGTGTATGTGACATTCCCGGATATGCACTCTTCAATCTTGTCAAGAGCCATCGTGGCACAATTGTTATGAAGAAAATCATATCTGTAGCTTCTGTTTTCCGGTTTATAGTTCTCATAAAGCAGATTCAACATCTTCTGTGCTTCATCTTGTGAAATATTTAGCACCTGTTCGTATATTGCCGAGCCTCTATGCAGGTATTCTTGTTCGAAGTTTTTAAAATAATCCGCACCCAAAAGATAATCTGTCTGTCCTAATGAGAATCTCCAAATGAAATGAGGAGTGTTAAAATCAAATAACCCGTAATTGAATACGATATCAGACCCCTTTGCATAATCTTGTACACGAATGGCTGTATGCCCGTATAGCTCATAAATTTTAGTTCCCGGATCACATGATAAAAGGCTTATGCGAACACTATCTGTCTGTGCGAAAGCCGAATTAAAAACGAATAATAGGGGAAATAAAACTGAGAATAGAAATTTCTTCATCGTAAAAATTGCGGAATTGTAGTGACTGACAAAAGTACAATTTTAAAGTTTTCCACACCACTAAATGGAAAAAATAGTTTCCTTTGCATCATCATAAGAAGAATTATGCATTTAGTGCTTGATATTGGAAATACTAGAGTGAAAGCATCTCTTTTCGAGAATGATATAATTATAGATTATTATCATTGCACTATTGATGTAGATTCTCTTGAAGAATTTGTCAATGGCAGAAATGTTTCGGGCGGTATGTGGTCGAGCGTAAGACCTATATCCTCTACATTTGAAAACTGGCTGATATCCAAAGGCCTAACCCGGCTTACATGGCAGACTCCGATACCGCTGAAAAATCTCTATTCAACTCCTAAGACACTTGGCATGGATAGAATCGCTGCAGCAGTAGGCGCATGGTCATTAAAACCGTGGAATGATATTTTAATAATTGATGCCGGAACGGCTATAACATATGATTTTGTTTCTTCAAAAGGAGAATACCTTGGAGGAAATATCTCTCCGGGAAAAGATCTACGTTTCAAGTCGCTTCATGAGTATACCGGTGCTTTACCGTTAGTGTCTGAGAAAGGGGAGATTCCATTAATCGGAGACTCAACCGATGCTGCAATACGTAGTGGGGTAATAAACGGCATTAGAAATGAGGTTAGTGGGTTTGTTTCGTCGATGCGCGAAATTTATCCTTTACTTTTGGTTTTTTTAACCGGCGGAGACATGGAACTATTGGTAAAGACAGAAAAAAATGGTATTTTTGCAACCGAAAATCTTGTAATTCAAGGTTTAAACAGTATTATTAACTACAATGAGAAGGGCTAAAAAACTTGCCGTCTTTTTAATTTTTATGGGAATTAACATCTGTTCGTATGCACAGAACGGAATTAACTCACCATATTCCCAACATGGAATTGGTATTTTGGGAGACCAGTCGGTAGGTATAAATAAGCCAATGAGCGGTTTAGGTATTGGCTTGCGTCAGACAAACACCATTAATGCTCTTAATCCAGCTTCTTATTCGTCAGTCGATACATTGACCTTCCTATTGGATTTTGGCTTTTCTCTTCAGAATGGCAATTTTCAAGAGCAAGGAGTAAAGATAAATGCCAAGAATGCCAGTATTGACTATATTACAATGCAATACAGACTATTCAGAAGAGTCGGCATGACAATAGGTTTTTTACCTTATTCCAATGTGGGTTATTCATTTTCGAATAGTAGTGTTGTAAGTAAAGATGAGGATGGTGAGGTTACATCAAATGAACGCTATAGTGGAGAGGGTGGAATCAGGCAGTTTTTAGTAGGATTCGGTTGGAGACCATTTGACAATTTTTCTATCGGAGCCAATACTTCACTGTTATATGGTGATATCTCGCGAAATTTTGATAACACTTACTCGTTAAGTTCTGTCGATTCACGTTCGAGAAACGATTATGCCGATGTTCATGCTTTGAAGTTGGATTTTGGTGTTCAGAGGGTTATTGAAGCTGGTAGTAATAAGATTGTGCTTGGTGCTACATTCTCACCTGCTGTTAATCTGAATGGAGATTGTACCACTTCAGAAGTTATTACAGGAAGTACCTCCCAGTCTTCAGACTCGGTTGACGTCGCTGATGCATTCAGGATACCCAATTGTTTTGGATTAGGAGTCTCTTTCTCGGGCAAGAAATATACTGTAGGTGTAGATGCTTCATATCAGATGTGGTCTGATGCACGTTTCTTCGGAGAATCTTCCGGAAGAGATAGGTTGAAGGTCTCCTTGGGAGGTATGTTTCAGCCGGAGGCAGGAAGCAAGAAAATGCTTAGACGCTGTTCATATTTGGCTGGAGTTTATTATCAGCAACCTTACTATTCTGTCAAAGGGAATAAAGGCCCTACGGAATATGGGGTGAGTGCAGGTTTGTCTTTGCCTATATCGAATGTTTATAACAATAAGACAAAACTCAATATTTCCGGCCAGTTTGTTCATGTAGAGCCGTCATTTGCCGGTTCGATAACAGAAAATTATTTGAGAATAAATATTGGCATATCGTTTAACGATCGTTGGTTCTCAAAATGGCAAGTTGAATAATTAAACTACAGAAAAGAATTTGAGTCATATTGATAATAATAGGAATAAAAGAAACAAAAATATGAAAAGAAGTTGTTTTATAATTTTGTCGCTGTTGATGGCGACTAGTGCCTTCGCTCAGAAAGGAGTAGAAGATGGATCACGTTATGGGCATGGTCAAGATAGTATTAAGTGTCTGGAAAACATCAGCATATACTCTGAGTTTGTAAAGACAGGTAATTATGCCGATGCTTACAAAAGTTGGAAGGAAGTATTTACAGATGCTCCGTTGGCCCAGATGGCAACTTACACCAATGGTGTGAAGATTCTCAAGGATATGTATCAAAAAGAGACTGATCCTGCAAAGAAAGAGACTTATGCAAATGAATTGATGCAGGTATATGAGCAGCGTCTGAAATATCTTCCGGAATTGAATAAATTTTATCAGAATCAGGTAAAGGAGTATGAAGTGATGGGCGCATATGCACATGATTATATCTCTCCCTCATATAACAGCAGGGTCGATCTCAATAAGGCATATAAACTTCTTCGTCAGGCCGTTGATTTGGGAAAGGGAAATAATCAGTATTATGTATTTTATGACCTCATGAAGATCTCCAGTGCAAAATTGACTAAGGATGCCACTCATCGTGATGCTTTTATTCAAGATTATTTGGATTGTTCTACCTTTATCAATACGGTAATAGCCGGTATCTCAGACAATGAGGCTTTGTTGAATGCCGCCAAAACGACAAAGGAAAATATTGACGCCTATTTTGTAAAAAGCGGTGCTGCCGATTGTGAGAGTCTGCAGGCTATTTACGGTCCAAAGATTGAAGAAAACAAAACGAATCTTGAGTACTTGAATAAGGTAGTTTCGATTATGTCCACGCTAGAGTGTACATCTTCTGATGCATATTTTGCTGCCGCCGAGTATTCATATAATATTGCACCTTCCAGTAAGTCCGCTCAGAGTCTTGGAGTACTTTATTACAATAAACGTAATGATACCACCAAGGCTTTGGAATATTTCAATCAGGCAATTGATTTGGAAGAAGATCCTTCAGTAAAAGCTGATTATTATTATAAGACAGCTGTCATTCTGCAGGATCTGGGACAACGCAGTCAAGCAAAAAGCTATTTGCAGAGTGCAATCAGTTTGAATCCTAATTATGGTGAACCATATATTCTGCTGGCTAAGTTGTATGCCAATAGTCATCAGTGGTGTGACGAACCGGCACTCAATCAGTGTACGTTTTTTGTGGTTCTTGATAAATTACAGGCAGCCAAGAGAGTGGATCCTAGTGTAACAGAAGAGGCTGACAAGCTTATTAAGACCTATTCCGAGTATACTCCCAAGATTGAAGATCTTTTCATGCTTTCAATAAAGAAAGGTGATAAGGTTGAAGTTAAGGGTTGGATAAATGAGACTACAACTGTTCGTTAATGATGTATCACCCAGATAGAAAAACCTTATATACTATATACAATATGGCAATCGCTCCGGTAGCGATTGTCTTGTTGTTTTATTTCTCTTCTTGCAGTGGTGACAAGAAAGAGTTTGGGGAGGCTATTACTAGTCGCGATTCCACATCAATGATGACAACAAGAGGTATTACATCCACAATTTCCGAAAACGGTATAATCAAGTACAAGATAACTGCTGAGGAATGGGAATGGTTCGATCAATTCAAGCCTCCCTATCAGGCTTTTGAGAAAGGGGTTTATCTTGAAGTGTACGATTCTACTCTGGCTGTTTCATCTTCAATATATGCAGATACAGCGTATTATTACATGGAAAAAGAACTGTGGGAACTGAGAGGAAATGTACATGCCGAAAATGAGAGTAGAGAAAAATTCGATACTCAATTGTTGTTTTGGAATCAGAAATATGAAAGAGTCTATTCAGACAAAACTATTAAAATCGAGCAGGAAGATCAGATGATCATTGGAAAAGGGTTTGAATCCAACCAGGATTTTTCTGTTTATTCTATAATCAAGACAGAGGGTATTTTCCCTATTAAAGAATGAGCCATCCATTACTAATATTATTGGTTGCTCTTAGTTTTTCCGCTCTCTTTTCAGGATGGGAGATTGCATTCGTATCATCTGATAAACTCAGGTTTGAAATGGATGCTGGCCGTCATACGTTAGGCTCAAAGATATTGTGCCGTTTTTTTCATAATCCGAATATCTACATATCTACCATGTTAGTCGGTAACAATATCGCATTGGTAATCTATAGTACCATGATGGCGGCTGTTTTGGAGGGATGGTTCTCGATATGGTTTCCCGTACTATCAGAGAAGGAGTTGCTGTTGGTATTGATAGAAACCTTTATATCTACAGCCATAGTCATTGTATTCGGTGAGTTTTTACCAAAGACAATTTTCAGAATCAACTCAAACTCGACATTGAATTTCTTCGCCTTGCCAATATATGTGGTGTATGTCATTCTATATCCAATATCAATATTTACTACGTGGCTTTCAAGGTCCATATTGAGGATCTTCGGTGTCAAGATAAATAAAAAGAATACTGAAAAGGCCTTCTCAAAAGTTGAGTTGGACTATTTTGTCCAATCAGGCCTTTTAGACAAGAAGAAGGACAATAAGGCTGACTCTGAGATAAGGATCTTTCAGAATGTCCTTGACTTCTCCAATGTCAAGATTCGAGACTGCATGATTCCTAGAAATGAAGTCGTCTCTGTGGATATAGATGTGGAATTACATGAGTTGCAGGACCTTTTTGTAAGTACCGGATTCTCCAAGATAATAGTTTATAAGGATGATATAGATCATATAGTAGGTTACATACATTCATCCGAACTCTTTCGCCATACACAGGACTGGAGAGAGCATATACAGACCGTACCTTTTGTACCGGAGACTCTGATGGCTCAAAAGCTGATGAAACAACTGCTTGCCAGACAGAAGACCATGGCCGTTGTAGTGGATGAATTCGGAGGTACGTCAGGTATAGTAACTCTGGAAGATATTGTAGAAGAAATATTAGGTGAGATAGAGGATGAACATGATGTAAGTTCTTTGATTGCCAAGAAAACCGATGAAGGCTATCTTTTATCCGGACGAATGGAGATAGAGAGGGTAAATGAGATGTTTGGACTATTCATTCCTGAGTCTGATGATTATATGACCATTTGCGGCTTGATATTAAGTAAGAAAAAAGGTTTTCCAAAAGTGAATGATATAGTGAAGATAGATGATATGACATTCAGAATTCTAAAAATGGGTCCTACAAAAATTGAATTGGTAGAATTAATTCAGTCAAAATAATATCTCATCAATCAGTAGTTTGAGAAACATTTTTTAGTAATTTTGTGCGCCGTGTCCCGAAATAGGACATTTTTGAATGATAAGAAACAAAAAAAGATAAAATAAGAAATGGCAACCTTACAAAAAATCAGAAACAGAGGACCTCTGTTGCTAATTGTTATTGGCCTTGCATTATTGGCCTTCATCTTGGGTGACGCGTGGAAAATGATTCGTCCTAATCAGGGCGTTGTGTTAGCCGGTGAGATTGACGGAAAGTCAATCAGTGCGATGGACTACCAAGACGAGTTGGAGAAGTACTCAGAGATTATTAAGTTCTCAATGGGTGTAAGCAGCCTTACTGACGAACAGTTTACGGCTGTGAAAGATGAAGTATGGGCAACGATGGTAAGAAACAATATCCTTAAAAAGGAGACTGAGGCAATAGGTTTGGTGGTAACCGATTTGGAAGTTCAGAGCGTAATTGAGCAAGGAACTGATCCCGTTTTGGTTAACACTCCTTTCCGTAATGAGAATACCGGTGCCTTTGATGTTGATTATCTGAAACAATTCTTGGCAGGTTACAACACTTTGGACCGTGAAGGCCTTTCTCCCGAGTATTTGAGTTATTATGATAATCTGTATAATTATTGGCTTTATATCGAGGATAACATCAAGACATCACTATTGTTTCAGAAATATGCCTCTTTGGTTGAAGGATCAGTTTTATCAAATCCTGTTTCAGCAAAGAACTCCTATGAGACTCGTATAAAAAGGGCAGATGTTCTTTATGCAACAATCCCATTTTTTGAAGTTGCGGATTCACTTGCAAAAGTTACCACTTCCGACTTAAAGAAAGTGTATAATGAGAAGAAGGAGCTTTTTAAGCAGTCTGTAGAGAGTCGTGATATTATTTATATCGACTTCGAGATTATGCCGAGCGCTGCCGATAGAGAAGAAACCTTGAAAGAGGTGACAGATTTCACCTCTCAACTTTCAAATACTAACGAAGACTATGCATCATTTATACGTCTTACTGAGTCCGTTGTTCCTTACAGTGAGGTTCCAAGAACAATAAATGCTCTTCCATTGGATGTTGTAGTCAGACTTGATTCAGTAAAGATGGGCGAGACATACGGACCATATTACAATGCGACTGATGATTCTTATAATGCTTTCAAGCTATTGTCTAAGATTGAGGCATATGACTCGATTCAGTACTGTCTGATTCAAGTTAACGGAACTACTGAAGAAGCAACTGCTTCTACTTCTGACAGCATATATCAGGCTGTAAAAGGTGGAGCTGATTTTGCAGAAATAGCTTTAAAATATTCACAAAATGGCGAACCTCAGTGGATATCATCTGATGGCTATGAAACAGAAGCTCTATCCGGAGCCAACTCTGTTTTTCTTAATAAACTAAACAGTATGAAGAAAGGTGAGGTTACAAATCTGAAGGTAGAGAATAGTAATCTTATCATTAAGGTTCTTGATACTAAGATATCTGTTCCAAAGTATGAAGTTGCAATAATCAAGAGAATCGCTACCTTCAGCGCTGAGACAAGCAATGAAGCATATAACGAACTGAGCTCTTTTGTTGCTGCTAATAATACCGTTGATTCTCTTAAAGAAAATGCGGAAAAGAACAATTTCAGACTTTTGACAATTACTGATTTCCAGAGTTTTAATAATAATGTCGGTGATGTAGCCAAATCCCACGAGGCTTTACGTTGGGCTTTTGATGCTCAAAAGGGAGAGGTCTCAAAGATCTTTGAAGTAGGTGAAGATAATGACCACCTCCTTGTAGTGGGTCTTGATGCTATCCACGAGATAGGATATCGTTCTCTTGAAGAAGTGAAGACCACATTAATGCCTTTCGCTATAAGAGAGAAGAAAGCTGAAATTCTTACCCAGAAGCTGAGTGGCGCAAAGACAATGGATGAAGTATTGAAAATCGAAGGAGTCATGTCTGATACCATTGAATTTGTAAACTTCAGTACCCCTGTATTTGTTACCATGACTTATTCCAATGAGCCGGCTATCGGGCCATCAGTTTTCAATCTCAAAGAGGGAGAAATGACAGCACCAATCAAAGGCCAAGGTGGCGTTTTTGTTGCACAAAAGATTTCTCCCGATACTTTTCCAGTAGAGTTTGATCAGAAAGTTGAAAAGGATAGAATGAAAGCTATGAATGCAGGTTCAATTTCAAATCAGATCCTTCAGGAACTATATTTCCAGGCTGATGTTGAGGATATCAGATATAAGACGTTCTAATAGGCTTTCTAATATATCCTATTCAATAAAAAATTGGAGATCTCATTTTAGAGGTCTCCAATTTTTTTATAAGCACAATTTTAAAGCTGTTTTGAATTCTATCGAGATATTCAAAACAGCTTTAAAAAATTAGTTATTCTCCGGACGAAGTTTGCGAACAACAGCTCCTGTACGCCACATCTCGCTTTCGCGAAGAGCCTTTAATTCAGCTTCCAGTTTCTCACGATAGTCTGGTTTTGAGTTGCTGTCGATAGAGATCTGAGCCTCATTACCGGTAACAACACTATGGTACAGTTTCTCAACTACAGGTTTGATAGCATCGTGGAAAGGTACCATCCAGTCCAAAGCACCGCGTTGAGCAGTAGTTGAACAGTTAGCGTACATCCAATCCATACCCTTAGCAGCAAACAGAGGCATCAGAGACTGAGTCAGCTCTTCACATGTCTCGTTGAAAGCCTCAGAAGGAGTATGCCCATTCTCACGAAGAACCTCGTACTGAGCCAACAGAAGACCCTGAATAGCACCCATCAGAGAGCCGCGCTCACCGGTAAGATCAGAGGTAGCCTCACGCTTGAAAGTAGTCTCGAACATATAACCTGAGCCGATGCCGATACCGAAAGCCAGAACCTTATCCATTGCCTTTCCGGAAGCATCCTGATAGATAGCATAGGAGCTGTTCAAGCCACGACCTTCGAGGAACATGGTGCGTAGTGAAGTACCTGAACCCTTAGGCGCAACCATGATAACATCAACATCCTTTGGAGGAACCACACCGGTGCGATCACTCCAGGTGATAGCGAATCCGTGTGAGAAGTAAAGAGTCTTACCTGATGTCACATAAGGCTTTACAGATGGCCACAATTGCATCTGAGCGGCATCAGAAAGAAGCATACAAATGATAGTGCCTTTATCTGCAGCCTCCTCAAGTGAGAACAGAGTCTTACCCGGAACCCAACCGTCAGAAACAGCTTTATCGTATGTTTTTCCAGGACGCTGGCCAACGATAACGTTGAAGCCGTTGTCTCTTAGATTGCAAGCCTGACCAGGGCCCTGAACACCGTAGCCGAGTACGGCGATAGTCTCGTTTTTCATTACCTCACGAGCTTTCTCGAGAGAAAACTCTTCACGTGTCATTACCTCCTCTATGACACCTCCGAAATTCAATTTTGCCATAATTTAAAATTATTATTTGGTGATTATTTATTGTCTGTCATTTCCATATTTTTTCTCAACCTTGTCAAGATACTCACTCACATGCTCAGATCTGGCACGAGTAATAGCTACTCGTCCTGAGCTAACAAATTGAAGTATGCCTCCGGCTGCAGCCAGCTCCTTGTTCAGAGATGTTATATCTTCCGTCTTACCGGTCTTCTCAACAACACTATAAGTGGAGTTTACCTCAATAATATTGGCCTGATACTTGCGTATTATTCGAGACATCTCCGGATGTTCCATCAGAACTCCGGTAGAAACCTTGTAAAGTGCAACTTCCTGCATGAAAATCTCACTGTCAGTATAGTAACCGCACTGCAGGACATCGATGATTTTCTCAATCTGACCTACCACCTTCTCAATTATGTCTTTGTCGGTATAGGTGGTTATTGTATAACGGTGAATACCTTCTATTGATGAAGCTGAGACATTAAGACTCTCAATGTTTATCTGTCTGCGGGTAAATACCGCTGTTACCTGACTAAGCAGACCAACGCGGTTTTCCGAATGAACAATCAGAGTATATAGCTTTTTTTCGTTATCCATAGTAATAATGTTATTTAGGTTGAAGCATCATCTCGTCAACGGCCGAACCGGGTGCAACCATCGGCATTACATTCTCTTCATCTTCACAAACCACCTCAAGCAGATATGCTCCTTTGGTAGCAAACATACTCTTTATGGCATCATTAAGGTTGTTTCTGTCGGAGACACGTCCGAATGAGATGCCGTATGCTTTTGCTATCAACTCATAGTCGGGATTCATCATTGGAGTACAAGAGTAGCGTCTGTTGAAGAACAACTCCTGCCATTGACGTACATTGCCTAAGTAATTATTGTTCAAAAGTACAATCTTTACAGGAGATTTAGCCTCCATAATAGTACCAAATTCCTGAATATTCATCTGAAGACCGCCATCACCAACAAACAGAATAACCGTGCGATTAGGGTCACCGAATGTCGCTCCAATGGCTGCCGGCAGTCCGAATCCCATTGTCCCGAGTCCGCCTGAAGTGATTATGCTTCTGCTTCTGTGGTACTTGAAATATCTGGAAGAGAACATCTGGTTCAGTCCGACATCGGTTGTAAGAGCTGCACTCTCGTCTGCCAACTCTCGTACCGAGTTAATTACCTCACCCATCTTCAGAGGACCTGAGGTAGGATGGATGGCAGATTTTATTACCTCATTGTACTCCTTCTCAGCCAGAGGTTTGAAGCTCTCAATCCACTCTTTATGATTATTGGCCGACATACGTTCCGTAATCAGCTTAAGAGTCTGCTTGCAGTCTCCAAGAACAGTAACGTCACAAGAAACATTCTTGTTGAACTCAGATTTGTCAATATCCAGGTGAATAACCTTCGCCTGACGTGCATATTTGTCCAGTCTGCCTGTTACGCGGTCATCAAAACGCATCCCTACAGCAATCAGCAGGTCGCATTTGTTTGTCTGGATATTAGGAGCCAGATTACCGTGCATACCGAGCATACCCATATTAAGAGGATGCTCCGACGGCAGTGCGGAAAGCCCCAGCAGAGTACGTGCTGCCGGCATATCTCCTTTTTCAATGAACTCCTGTAGCTCTTCTCTAGCATTTCCCAATTCGACTCCCTGTCCAACAAGAATCAGAGGCTTCTCTGATTTGTCAATCAATTCAACAGCCTTTTCTATCGAACTCATGTCGGGTTCGGGTACAGGTATGTAACTGCGTATGCAATTTATATTTGTAGGTTCAAAATCGACGGTACTTACCTGAGCGTTTTTTGTGAAGTCCAATACTACAGGTCCCGGACGACCGGAGCGTGCAATGTAAAATGCTCTGGCAACAGCCCAAGCAATATCTTCCGGCCTGCGTATCTGATAGCTCCATTTTGTAATAGGCTGTGTTACGCCAACCAGGTCAATCTCCTGAAAAGCATCCGTACCCAGAGCCGTTGTTGCCACCTGACCTGCTATGACAACAATAGGTGTGCTGTCAAGCATAGCATCACTTATTCCGGTGATGGTATTTGTGGCACCCGGTCCACTAGTTACTATACAAACACCCGTCTTACCGGATATTCTGGCATATCCCTCTGCAGCATGTGCGGCACCCTGTTCATGGCGTACCAAAATCTGTTTCAACTCCTTTCGACGATCAAACAATGAGTCAAAAACAGGCATTATGGTACCTCCGGGGTAGGCAAACAAAGTGTCAACCCCCTCGTAAATAAGAGCCTCAAGCAATGCTTCCGATCCTTTTATTATTTTACCCATATCAATCAATAATTCTTACGCCACCTTTATCAGCTGAACTAACCATATTGGCGTATGCTTTTAGACTTTTTGGAACAACTCTCTTTCTGGTGAGTGGACGCATCGGACGAGCCGCCAACTCCGCATCACTCAATCGAACGTTAATAGTTCTGTTTGGTATGTCAATGTCAATAATGTCTCCATCCACCACCTTTCCGATATTGCCTCCTGCAGCTGCCTCAGGTGATATATGACCGATACTCAATCCTGATGTGCCACCGCTGAAACGGCCGTCGGTAATCAATGCGCACTCCTTGCCCAGATGACGTGACTTGATGTATGAAGTAGGGTAGAGCATCTCCTGCATACCCGGTCCACCTTTCGGACCCTCATTGGTGATCACCACCACATCGCCTGCCTGGACTTTTCCTCCGAGAATGCCTTCTGAAGCATCTTCTTGAGAATCGAAAACCTTAGCAGTGCCAGAGAACTTCCATATGCTCTCGTCCACGCCGGCAGTCTTGACCACACATCCGTTAAGTGCAATATTACCCTTGAGAATAGCCAATCCTCCATCTTTGGAATAGGCGTGGCCCAGGTCACGTATACATCCATTCTCACGGTCAGTATCCAAAGAATCATACTTAAAGCCCTGTGAGCCCATCACAATGTTGAATTTGCCGCCGGGAGCACTGCTGTATATGCGCTTTGCTTCCGGGTCTATTGCCTCTTTGCAGATATAGTATTTCTTTACAAGTTCACCGTAAGCCATTCCAGTCACACTCAGGGACTCTCTGTTCATGAAACCTCCCTTGTCGAGCTCAGCAAGAATATTCAGTACACCTCCGGCACGTCCTACATCCTGTACATGATACTTCTGAGTGTTCGGAGCCACTTTGGAAAGACATGGAACCTTACGTGAGAGACGGTCAATATCATCCATATTAAAGTCAACCCCAGCTTCATTAGCTACAGCCAACAGGTGAAGAATAGTGTTTGTTGAGCCTCCCATGGCGATATCCAAGCACATTGCATTCTCGAAGTTGGACTTCTTTGCGATACTCAGAGGAAGCACACTTGTGTCTCCCTGCTCATAATAACGCAGAGCATTCACTACAACCAGCTTTGCAGCATCGCGCATCAACTGTATCCTGTTCTCATGAGTAGCCACAATAGTACCATTGCCCGGAAGTGAAAGTCCTAAAGCCTCAGTCAGACAGTTCATCGAGTTTGCGGTGAACATACCTGAGCAACAGCCGCAACCGGGACAAGCCGCCTTCTCAATAGCTGCTACCTCCTCATCGGAAACGCTCGGGTCTCCTGATTTTATCATCGTGTCTATCAGATCCAGATGTACTCCATTCAGATTGCCGGCTTCCATAGGGCCGCCGCTTACAAAAACAGTGGGAATATTCAGCCTCATGGTAGCCATGAGCATACCCGGGGTTATCTTATCACAGTTGCTGATACAAACCAGGGCATCGGCTTTATGAGCATTGACCATATACTCCACGCTGTCTGCAATGATGTCTCGTGACGGAAGAGAATACAACATCCCGTCATGCCCCATAGCAATACCATCGTCAATGGCAATAGTATCGAATTCAGCTGCGAAACAACCTAACTTCTCAATCTCGGCCTTCACCAACTGACCTGCTTCATGCAGGTGGGTATGTCCGGGGACAAACTGGGTGAATGAGTTGGCAATGGCAATTATAGGACGTCCCATTTGTTCAGGTTTCATCCCATTTGCGGCCCAGAGAGCCCTGGCTCCTGCCATTCTACGGCCTACCGTGCACTGTTCGCTTCTTAGTGGAATCTTCATGATTGAAACTATTTTATCGTATTAATATTCGAAAAAAAAGCCTTTCTCTTATTAGGAGAAAGGCTTATATTGCTTAACCGGATTAGGCAGACTTTCCCCTTAACGCGACGGTTGCAGGACCACCACGTTCAAAGAAATAATGCTAATTACCGACATATTATTATTCATCGTTCCGATTTTTCGGCACAAAGATAAGTGATTTGATTCATTCACCAACACAATCATGAATATTTTATCATGAAAATTCTAACTTATGGCATAGACGGGATAGGCTATAAATAAATAATTAGTATAAAATTAAAACAGCATATAAGTATTTGGACACGTTGAGACAAAAAATACCTATCTTTGCTGAGTAGTATCACTATTACCATTCGTTGGAATTGGCATAGATTTTGTGAAACATCCACGAATGAATTAAATTAATAAATTGATTACCTCATAATGAGTTTTAACGAGTTTATCGGAAAACTTTTCGGCAATAAGGCCACAAGGGACATGAAAGAGATTCAGCCTTGGGTCGAAAAGATAAAACAGGCATATCCCAAGTACGAAGGCTTATCTAATGATGAGCTTCGCAGTAGTGTAGTAGAGATAAAGAAGCGTGTATCGGACTTTGTCATACCTGAGAAGACACGTGTCGCAGAGTTGAAAGCAAAGGTTGAAGATACTGAACTGGAAGACAGAGCCGAACTTTTCGGTCAAATAGACAAATTGGAGAAGGATATCTTGGATCGTTATGAAGTGGTCCTGGATGAGGTCCTCCCTGATGTCTTCTCCATAATAAAAGAGACAGCCAAACGCTTCACACAGAACGAAGAGATAACCGTTACAGCTACTGATTTTGACCGTGAGCTGGCTGCATCACATGATTTCGTACGTATCGAAGATGACAAGGCAATCTATAAAAACCATTGGCAGGCCGGAGGCAACGATACCGTATGGAACATGATTCACTATGACGTACAGCTATTCGGTGGTGTTGTCTTACACAAGGGTAGGATTGCCGAGATGGCTACCGGTGAAGGTAAGACACTAGTTGCCACACTTCCCGTATTCCTCAACGCATTGACGGGAAACGGTGTTCATTTAGTAACTGTCAATGACTATCTATCTAAACGTGACTCTGAATGGATGGGCCCTCTCTATATGTTCCACGGACTTCGTGTAGATTGTATAGATAAACACCAGCCCAACTCCGAGGCCCGTAGAAAAGCTTATCGTGCCGATATTACATTCGGAACAAACAATGAGTTCGGTTTCGACTATTTGCGTGACAATATGGCCGGCAATCCTAATGAACTGGTTCAGCGCGGTCACAACTATGCCATTGTCGATGAGGTCGACTCCGTATTGATAGATGATGCCCGTACACCACTCATAATATCCGGTCCGATACCGAAAGGCGAAGACCAGCAGTTCGAACAGTTACGTCCGCAGGTAGAGCAGCTCTTTGAAGCTCAGAGACGTCTGGCTACCCAGTTTCTGGCCGATGCAAGAAAAAAGATTGCTTCAGAAGATGAAAACGAGCGTGCCGACGGTTTCCTGGCACTCTTCCGCAGCTTCAAGGCATTGCCAAAAAATAAAGCTCTGATTAAATACCTAAGTGAACCGGGTATCAAGGTGGGAATGCAAAAGACCGAAGAGATATACATGGAACAGCAGAATAAGCGTATGCCAGAAGCTGTGGAACCATTGTACTTTGTTATAGATGAAAAACTCAACAGTGTCGATCTGACAGACAAAGGTGTTGAGCTTATCAGCGGTACTCAAAACGAGCCTGCATTCTTCATATTGCCCGATATAGCATCACAACTCTCCGAACTGGAGACCCACATCGAATATTCTAATGAGGAAAAACTCGCCAAGAAAGACGAGCTGTTGACAGACTATTCCATCAAAAGTGAGCGAATCCATACCATCAACCAGTTGCTTAAAGCCTATGCAATGTTTGAGAAAGATGTGGAATACATCGTTACAGAAGACGGACAGGTAAAGATTGTCGATGAGCAGACCGGCCGTATCATGGAGGGCCGTCGTTACAGTGACGGACTGCATCAGGCCATCGAAGCCAAGGAACGTGTTGAGATACAGGCTGCCACTCAGACATTTGCCACCATTACTCTACAGAACTACTTCCGTATGTACCACAAGCTGGCCGGTATGACCGGTACCGCCGAGACCGAAGCAGGAGAGCTCTGGGATATCTATAAACTCGATGTAGTAGTCATCCCTACCAACAAGCCTATTGCGCGTGTTGATATGAATGACCGTATCTATAAGACAAAGCGTGAAAAGTACAAGGCCGTAATAGAAGAGGTGTCAAGCCTGGTTGAGGCCGGCCGTCCCGTATTGGTTGGTACCACCTCCGTTGAAATCAGTGAACAGCTCAGCCGCATGCTCACCATGCGAAAGATCGAGCATAACGTCCTCAATGCCAAGCTCCATCAGAAAGAGGCCGATATCGTGGCCAAAGCCGGTCAGCGCAGCATCGTCACCATAGCCACCAATATGGCTGGTCGTGGTACCGATATCAAACTCAGTGATGAGGTCAAGAATGCCGGTGGTCTTGCCATTGTAGGTACCGAGCGTCATGAGAGCCGTCGTGTAGACCGTCAGTTGAGAGGTCGTGCCGGACGTCAGGGTGACCCGGGTTCGTCAGTATTCTTCATCTCTCTTGAAGACAATCTGATGCGTCTTTTCGGCTCCGAACGCATAGCTCCGCTTATGGATAAGATGGGACTGGAAGACGACGAGATGATTGAGAACAGTTTCATCACTAAACGTATCGAACAGGCTCAGAAGAAAGTCGAGGAAAACCATTTCGGAGTACGTAAACGTCTGCTTGAATACGATGACGTCATGAACAAACAGCGTACCGTAGTCTATGAGAAACGTCGTCATGCGTTGATGGGAGAACGTATAGGAATGGATATAGCCAATATGATATGGGATCGTTGTGCCAATGCAGTAGATATCTGTGCAGACTATGACAGCCTCCAGCTGGAACTATACAAAATATTATCACTGGAGGTCCCATTCTCAGAAAATGAATATAACAGTCTGAAATCAGACGATATGGCAGATAAGATATTTAATGCTGCCATGGAAAACTATAAGCGCAAATGCGAAAGACTATCCCAGATTGTCAATCCCGTCCTGAAGAAAATCTATGAAGAACAGGGCGATAAATATGAAAATATTCTGATTCCTATCACAGATGGTCGTCGTATGTTCCAGATACCTTGTAATCTGAAGACAGCTTATGAGACAGAAGGAAAAGAAGTAGTCAAATCCTTCCAGAAAGCCATACTGTTACATACCATAGACGATTGCTGGAAAGAAAATCTGCGTGAGTTGGACGAACTGAAGCACTCAGTTCAGAATGCAAGTTATGAGCAGAAAGACCCATTGTTGATATTCAAGCTGGAGTCCGTCACACTCTTTGATAATATGGTCAACAAGATCAACAATCAGACCGTATCAATACTAATGCGTGGTCAGATCCCTGAGCCCGATCCAAGCAAATTACGTCAGGCTCCTCAGCAGACCAGTAACCCAAGACGTGGTTACAGTGAGAGCAAGGCCGATTTAAGTGACCCGGGTCAGCGCAGTGCCGCCGCTCATGACACCCGCAATCAGGTACGTGAACCTATCCGTGTAGATAAAGAACCCGGTAGAAACGATCCTTGTCCATGCGGTAGCGGAAAGAAATATAAAAACTGCCACGGCAGAAATATGTAATTGACCGAATATAAACAATTCATATGAAATTAAACGAATC
This sequence comes from uncultured Bacteroidaceae bacterium, assembly GCA_964646955.1. Classification (GTDB taxonomy): domain Bacteria; phylum Bacteroidota; class Bacteroidia; order Bacteroidales; family Bacteroidaceae; genus Colenecus. The sequence goes on from CAZYFO010000020.1 coordinate 26,745, forward strand.
AACATTTCAAGAGATTGTCAATCTTATAAACAGAGCCTTGAAAGAATATAGAAGGCCTGCTGACTCGGCAGTAGTAACAGATCTGCATATACGTCCCGTTAGAGAAAGCGGTGAAGTTACTATTTCGGATGACGATCGTGATTTGGATAGTATTGAATTATCTGAATTGTCCGATATACCTGAGGAGAATTTCTATATAATCATGGAAAATGAGTTGAGACGTGCTTTACAGCAAATCGACGCAAAATCACCCATGGACAAACTCGCTATCTGGAAACCATTCTCTTTTGTACTTGTTGATGATGAAAACGAGACAATAACAGAACTGATGTTAATCGATGAAGATACCGTATTGGCAAGCCAGACACTAATGGAAGGCCTCGACGCCGATCTCGATAATTTCCTCTCTGAGTTATTGTCCAAATAAGTTAACCTTATATACATTACAACTCCTCCCCAAGCCGATTAATGGCTGAGGGAGGAGTTTTTTTTATTAT
>CAZYFO010000021.1:0-27090 GCA_964646955.1 uncultured Bacteroidaceae bacterium
AAGAATGAAAGAATATTCATCTATATAGTTATCATGGTAGTAAAAGAATTAGAACAAGTAGTTGTGCGTTTCTCGGGCGATTCCGGTGACGGAATGCAGTTGGCGGGAAACATATTCTCAACCGTATCGGCAACAGTAGGAAACAGTATCTGTACATTCCCGGATTTTCCGGCGGACATTCGTGCTCCGCGTGGTTCTTTGACGGGCGTGTCTGGATTTCAGGTTCATGTTGGAGCAGGTATAATATTTACTCCCGGTGACAAATGTGATGTACTTGTTGCAATGAATCCGGCAGCTCTTAAGACTCAGTACCAATTCTGCAAGTCGGATGCTGTTATCATTACCGATTCGGATTCTTTCAGTGCAAGTGACCTTGCAAAGGCACAATTTACGACAGGCAATCCGTTTGAAGAGATGGGAATAAATAATGTTGTTATTGAGGCTCCTATATCAAGTATGTGCAAGGAGAGTCTCAAGGATAGTGGATTGGATGTTAAATCGATATTGAAGTGTCGTAATATCTTTGCTGTTGGTTTGGTTTGCTGGTTGTTTGACCGCAAACTTTCACTAGCTGAAGATATGCTGAAACATAAGTTTGGAAAGAAGCCTGAAGTAGCTGAAGCAAATCTGAAGATATTGAATGATGGTTATAATTATGGTCACAATATTCATGCTGGTGGCGCTACTGTATATAGAATAGAGTCTAAAGGGTCTAAGAAGAAGGGCCAATACATGGACATAAATGGAAATAAAGCAACTGCCTATGGTTTTATCGCAGCTGCTGAAAAAGCCGGAATGCAATTGTATCTTGGTTCTTATCCTATCACACCGGCAACAGATGTTTTACACGAACTTTCCAAACAAAAATCATTAGGCGTTATCACCGTTCAGTGTGAGGATGAAATTGCAGGTTGTGCATCTGCGGTAGGTGCTTCTTTTGCCGGAGCTTTAGCTTGTACTTCTACTTCGGGTCCAGGTATCTGCTTGAAGTCTGAGGCAATGAATCTGGCTGTTATCATGGAACTACCTTTAGTAGTACTGGATGTTCAGAGAGGTGGACCGGCAACAGGTCTTCCTACCAAATCAGAACAGACTGACCTGTTACAGGTTTTGTTCGGACGAAACGGAGAGTCACCGATGCCGGTTATTGCAGCCGCTTCACCAACAGACTGTTTTGATGCAGCTTATTATTCATGCAAAATTGCGTTGGAACACATGACTCCTGTAGTCTTGATGACAGATGCTTTTGTTGCGAACGGATCAGCAGCATGGAAACTCCCAAAATTGGCAGATTATCCTGCTATCAACCCTCCGTTCGTTACTCCTGCAATGAAGGAAGGCTGGACTCCATATCTGAGAAACCCTGAGACTGACGTACGTTATTGGGCAATCCCCGGCATGGAAGGATTTACTCATATATTAGGAGGATTAGAGAAAGACAACAAGACTGGTGCCATCTCAACCAACCCTGATAACCATGATCTGATGACACGTCTGCGTCAACAGAAAATAGATATGATCCCAGTGCCTGATGTTGATGTTTTGGGAGACAAGGATGATGCGGAACTTCTTATTGTAGGCTTTGGAGGTACATACGGACATCTGCATTCTGCAATGGATGCTATGAGAGTCGCAGGCAAAAAAGTGGCTTTGGCTCATTTCCGTTATATTAATCCTCTTCCAAAAAATACCGAAAAGGTACTTAAGAGGTATAAGAAGGTAGTAGTGGCTGAACAAAATCTCGGACAGTTTGCCGGATGGCTTCGTATGAAAGTGGACAACTTTGTACCATATCAGTTTAATGAGGTCAAAGGCCAACCATTTGCTGTAGCTGATTTAGTGACAGCTTTTACGGAGATATATAATAAGTAGTAATCAGATTAAGAGAAAAGAACAATGAACGAATATACAGCACAAGATTTCAAAAAAGGCCAACCACGCTGGTGTCCCGGATGTGGTGACCACTTTTTCCTAGATTCATTGCAGAAAGCAATGGCGGAAATTGGTATTGCACCTTGTGATACGGCCGTTATTTCCGGTATCGGTTGTTCGAGTCGTTTACCGCATTATATGGCTACATACGGGATGAATACCATTCACGGACGTGCTGCCGCTATTGCGACCGGCTGCAAAGTGGCTAATCCGAAATTGACGGTATGGCAGATTTCGGGTGACGGTGACGGCTTGGCAATAGGCGGTAACCATTTCATTCACGCGATGAGGCGTAATATCGACATGAATATTGTTCTGCTGAATAACCGTATCTACGGTTTGACAAAGGGACAGTACTCGCCGACATCACCTAAAGGATTTGTAAGTAAGTCATCTCCATATGGTACTGTTGAGGAGCCGTTTCGTCCGGCAGAGCTATGCTTTGGTGCTCGCGGTAATTTCTTTGCACGTGCCGTAGCTACTGATGCTCCTGGTAATATCGAGATTCTTAAAGCTGCTCAGCAGCACAAAGGCGCTTCAGTATGTGAAATTCTCCAGAATTGTGTAATCTTCAACGATGGTACACATCAGAGTGTATCAACGAAAGAGGGACGCGCTAAGAATGCAATCTATCTGAAGCACGGTCAGCCGATGATATTTGGCGAGAACAATGAGTACGGTCTGATGCAGGAGGGCTTCGGTGTAAAAGTTGTTAAGTTGGGAGAGAATGGTATCACTGAAAAGGATATTCTGGTACATGACGCTCATTGTCAAGATAACACCCTGCAACTAAAGTTAGCTCTGATGGAAGGTCCTGATTTTCCTATAGCTCTAGGTGTGATTCGCGATGTTGAGGCTCCTACATATAATGATGCTGTTTACCGGCAGATAGAGGAGGTAAAAACAGCCAAGAAGTATCATAATTTCGAGGAAATGCTCCAAACTAACGATACTTGGATTGTAGAATAACCTTCAGATTCAATAATTGAGTATTTTGTTGCTCTGTAACGAATTGTCGATTAATAAAAATCCGGAACATCACTGAATAGGATGATGTTCCGGATTTTTGTTTTGGACTATATTTTTATGTTATTTGCTCTTGGCTGCGCCGGAGTTTATCGTCGCTTCAGTTTCATTTTTTGCAATGTCACTATTTGTGTCAACTGCAGCAATCTCATCTTCACAACGATAGATTCTGATGGTTAGCTTACCGTCAGACATATCCAGTTTCCCCTTAAGAGGACATGTGTTCAGGAATGAAAGAGCCTTACTGTCAGTCACAATTGTGGGATTGGTATATTCTGCTCCGAAGTCTCCGTTGTTCTCAATAAATATTTTACACTTAGTTCCGGTAGAGTCTGTTCCTTCTAGAATGTAACGTGCTGAGAGGCCGCCTTTGCCATTCTCTGTCTTCTGTGTGTCTACACCCCCTGGTAGTACTTCACCAACGAAATACTCGCTTTCGGCATGTCCTGTAAACTGCAACATGTTAACATTCTTTCCTCCACCATTTACTGAGGACATTCCGACAATTGTTATCAGAATGGTAATAATTTCTGTCATGACAATTTATTATTTTGTTTGAAATATATTTCTTACTATTAACCTTATATATAATAATATTTAAGTTAGAACATCATACCCATTCCGCCACCTCCAGAGCCGAAGTTGACAGTAGCTTGTGATTTAGCCTCAACAGGTTTTTCACCCTCTTTTGCAGGTATCCAATCAGACATTATCATTATTGTACGTAGAGCTTCTCTTTCCATTAGGAAATTTCCGCCATTTATTATTTCTGGGTTTATTACCGCACCATCAGTGCCTATTGTGAAACCTACAGTGATATTCCCTTTTATCTGTTTATCCTGAAGTGTTTGGGGATAGTTGGTATTGGAACGTATAAATTGTTGCATTGCAAACATACCGCCGGGATATTGAGCTTGAGGACCTCTTGGAGCGGCAGCTTGTGGTCCTCCCATGCCACCACCTCCTGGGAATCCTCCCATACCACCACCCGGAAAACCTCCCATACCGCCTCCTGGGAATCCACCCCCGTTTTGATTTTGATTGTTAGCAGATCCTTCGGTCTTTGGATCGATTGACATATGTACGCCTTGGCTTAAGACTATTACAAGAGAGTCTATACAATAGGTAAAGTTAGGATACTCTTTTTTTGATTTTAGTACGGTTCTATACCATTGCTTGGCTTCGCGCAGAGCCGCAGAGTCTTTCACATTATGCCACTGATATAGAAAAATATTACCTAATAGGGCTTGCGAATTAATTACTTCTTCGTCTTTATCATTTACTAAAGAAATATCAGGAACTGTCTTTAGAAACTTTATTGAGGCATCAATCAAAGAGGCCTCTTTCTTATATTTCCCATATTCGAAATACAGCCTTCCTAAAAGATAGATACTTGCTACATCTCCTGTTGAAGAAGCCTTTCTGAGCCATCTTGTTCCGTTGGTGAAATAGCTACTATTTTCCGGTCGCTGAATCCAAAAAAGGAAATAAAAGTTTCCTAAATTGTACTGAGCATTAAGATATCCTTGACCTGCAGCAGACTCAAGTAGGTTCATGCCCATTTGAAGATTGGCTTTTATGTTCTTGCCAGTTACACATTCGATACCTAGCAGAGTCATAGATTCAAGATCTCCTTTAATTACACCTTTCTTATACTTCTCAATTGTCGCTTTTTCAGCTACATTGGTGAGCTCGATTTTTTCCATCTCTGCTTTAATCGAATCCGTGTTTAGGTCGGCAGCGAAAGAAGGTACAGCTAATATAAGGCTGCACAAAATAGCAAAGTACTTATCTCTCATAAGAAATTAGTTAGTTTTAAATTATAGTATCCAAATGTACATAAGTTAAATTTAATTCCAACAAAATAACTAAAAAATAAAATCCCGAAAGTGAAAAGACTCTCGGGATTTACATATAAATATTTAGTAAGCTATCTTCTTAAGATTGCGCAGTTTCTTTCTTAGTCTTTTTCATTACGAAGAAAGCTGTAGGTGCAGCAACGAACAATGAAGAACAGGTACCGAATACGACACCGAGTATCATAGCGAATGAGAAACTACGTATGCTGTCGCCACCTAGGAAGAAGATACATAACAGTACTATCAATGTACTTACTGAAGTATTTATGGTACGAGCCAATGTGGTGTTCAGAGAATCATTGAAAAGTTGTTTGCGATTGCGTTTTGGATATAGACCCATAAATTCTCTGATACGGTCGAATACTACCACCTTATCGTTGATGGAGTAACCGATAGCAGTCAGAACGGCACCGATGAAAGTTTGATCAACCTCAAGTGAGAACGGCATCCAACCCCAGCATATTGAGTACATACCAATTATGAATAATGTATCAAAGCCCAATGCGATAATTGCACCTAAACTGAATGCAACGTTACGGAAACGCAACAGAATATAGAGGAAGATAGCTATCAATGCCAATATTACTGAAATAATAGCGCCACGTGTAATATCTTCGGCAATGCTTGGTCCTACTTTCTGAGAACTGATGATAGAACCTCCGGCACGATTATCTCTATCGACAAAGGTTTCAAGATTAAGACTGGAACTTATCAGTTTTGAATCCTGTAATGAGTGGAACAAAAACTCTTCTATTTCAGAATCGATTGTTTCAGATTCTTCTGTGATACGATAGTTTGTCGTAACACGAATTGTCTTGTGGTCAGTACCTAATGCAATAGCCTGAACATTGTCTTCGGTTATTACCTGTTTTAAAAGATCACGAACCTGCTCAGGTTCAACTTCCTGCTCAAATTGTATGACGAAGTTACGTCCACCGGTGAAGTCAATGCTCTTGCTGAGTCCGCGTACTCCTAAGAATCCAAGAGATATGATTGCAACAGCACAGAAAATTATTAATGACTTTTTTGATCCTTGCATGAATTTGTAAGCCGTGTTCTGCATCAGGTTCTTTGACCAACTTGTAACGAATGTTTCATTCTGCAGCTTACCTTTACCTAGATAATGTTCGTAAACTATTCTGGTAAGGAATACTGCTGTGAAGAATGAACAGATAATACCGATGATAAGCGTGGTGGCGAATCCGCGGATAGGACCTGTACCGAAGTAGAACAGAATTACACCAGTTATGATGGATGTGAAGTTAGAATCGAAAATAGCAGAGAAAGCGTTCTTGTAACCGTCGCTCAGAGCGGCCTGGACACTCTTTCCAACTCTCAATTCTTCCTTGGTACGTTCATAGATAAGCACATTGGCATCGACCGCCATACCCAGCGTCAATACAATACCGGCAATACCGGACATTGTAAGTGCAGCTTGGAATGATGTCAAGATACCTAGAGTAAAGAAGAAGTTCAATAGTAGAGCACCGTTTGCAATCATACCCGGAATAAATCCGTAGATCACGCACATGTAAATCATCAATACGATGAATGCAACTATGAATGAGATAAGTCCCTGACGTATTGATTCCTGGCCTAAAGAAGGTCCTACTATATCTTCTTGAGCAATTTTTACAGGAGCCGCCATCTTACCTGATTTGAGGACGTTGGCTAAGTCCTGTGTCTCCTCTACCGTAAAGCTACCTGTAATTTGTGAGTTACCACCGGTTATCTCATTATTAACGTTTGGAGCACTGTAAACATAGCCGTCAAGAACAATAGCAATACTTCTGTTTACGTTCTGTTTGGTTAGCTGGGCCCAGCGACGCGATCCTTCAGTATTCATCGACATGCTAACCGAAGGATTGCCAACTTGGTCGAAATCGGCAGTTGACTTGGTAACTACATCACCTGTCATAGCGGCCTGACCGTTCTTTTGGGTAACCTTGATTGCATATAGTTCAAAATACTGCTCTTTAGTATCAATAGCTTTGACGCCCCAAAGCAATTTGAGGTCACGAGGCAGTAAACTCTTGATTTCAGGTATATCCAGCATACGTCTTACATCAGCGGTATCTTTGTAGTGGCTAACACCTACGATACAACCTTCTGCATACGAAGAAGGATTCAAACGAGCAAATAGAGGGTTGGTCTTCTTGATTTCTTCCTGTTGTTTTGCAGTAATGGTATTGTCGCTTTCTGATGCCAACAAAGCATTTGCTAAGCTGTCAGTGCTTGAAAGTGAAGAAGATTCTTCTTTTGGTTCAGCTTCTGTTACAACTTCTTCAATTGAATCGTTATCTTGAGTTGTTGAACCAGCTTCCAAATCACGAAGACGACGATCAGCAACAGCAAATATTTCGGCTAACTCAGAGTATTTGAATGTTTCCCAGAATTCTAGATTAGCAGAACCCTGAAGCAGTTTTCTAACACGCTCAGGCTCTTTAATACCTGGAAGCTCGACCATTATTCTACCCTGCTTGCCTTCTAATTCCTGAATATTTGGCTGAGCAACGCCGAAACGGTCAATACGAGTACGCAATACGTTGAATGAGTTGTCGATAGCTGAGGTTACTTCTTCCTTGAGTACTGCAATAACTTCTGCATCGGTACTCTGGATATTAATACGATCCTTCAGTAGAGAGGTAGCAAATAGTTCGTTTAATTTTCCGTTCGGATTGAGAGCTTTATACTCTTCAACGAAGATATCTACAAAATTGGCCTGACTGCTAACAGAACGTTTCGTTGCTGATGATAATGCAGCATTGAAGTTGGCATCTGTGTTGTGGTTTGCCAATACTTTAACTACATCCGGTACCGATACTTCAAGGATGACGTTCATACCGCCTTTAAGATCAAGTCCGAGACCGATCTGCATTTCGCGGCACTCTTTGAAGGAATAGATACCCATCCAAACTTTTTCGTTCATAACGGAATCAAGATAGGCCTGTTGACCCATCGGGCTCTCAGCGGCCTTTTTTTCAATACCGCGAGTTCTGAAGGTAAAGGAAAGATAGAAAAGGCAGACTACTGTCAGCGCTATCGCAAAAACCTTTACGAATCCTTTGTTTTGCATACTATGGTTTAATTAATTATTATAAACTTACAATGATAAAATTACAAAGGTGCAAATATATGGAAATTTTCTTTTAGCTATGCCTCATTGAACAGTTTTATAATTAAAAAGGAGAAAACTTCTGATAATCTATCACTTTACTTTGCAGACAATACGGAAAGAATGGGGTAGTGATCCGAGTCTTTAATGGATTTATCCACCCAACAGTTGGCGGGCTTTAGATTATTGCTTACAAGAATATGGTCAATACGGTAATAAAGTTTATGTCTGTTATAAGATATTCCCGGACCAAATCCGCTCTTGGAGTAGGCATCGGTTAAGTCTTTTTCTATGGTTCTATGTGCGTAAGAAATAGGGGTATCGTTAAAATCACCGCATACTATTATGAATTTTGCTGTCTCTTTTCCGATTTTTTTGGAGATAAGATCAGCCTGCTCGGCTCTTAATTTTGTGGATATAAGCAGTTTTTTTAATACAGATTTTGATCCGGAGTAGTAATTGTCATCAGAAGGATCTTCCATAAAGCGTTTATAATCCTCTATCTCTTTTGGTTTTAGCCCATTTGACTGCAAGTGACAATTAAATACTGCCAAAGTATCGCCTTCAAAAAGAATCCTGTAATATCCGCAACTGTTTCCAATAGATTTTTCGAAGTTAATCTTCTTGTTGTCAATGATTGGATACTTTGAGAAACAAGCCAGACCTGTCAACTCAGTTCCAAAATATTTATAGGGATATTCGGGTAGAAAATCTTTTCTATTATTGAGCCTTTTCATGACAATGTTGTTCGACTCTTGAATACAAACAATGTCTGCGCCGCTGTCGGAGATATATTTGAGTACCGGATTGTTTATTGAATTATCACTATTGACTGATAATCCGAATCCTTCAGTATTGTATGACAAAATTTTTAACTCCCCTTCGTTAGTTACTGTTCTGTTTTTAAATATATGCAAGGGGCAATAGTCTAAACAAGGTCCTAAGCAGATAAGAAATGTTAATAGTGAAACTATGCACCCTTTGCGCCAAAACAAAAGCCAAAAACAGAGAAAAATGATATTGATTATAGCCAAAAAAGGGAAGGCCAATTCTGTCAATGAGACAATAGGCCAGGTTCCTAATGGCCTAAAAAGGGAGCCGAAGCAGCTTAATAGCAGGATAATGTCAATGAATATATTGACGGTAAGTATCGGATAAAGAATGATCTTCCCTATGAGTTTCATCTGTTTTTAATTTTCTTGGTAAGTTTGCTGATTTGTTGGGATGCCTTATATGTACAAAAGAAAAATCTACTGGTCCAAGCAGTAATATCATGCCCGCGACGTAAGGATCTGCTGAACCACCATCCGGACAAGACAGCTCCCAAATGTGCAAAGTCGGTACCGGGGTTTGTTTTTGGCAGAAGGGCTACATCTATCAGTGCTAATGCAATTACTAAATATCTCAGTTCTACAGGTCCGATGATAGGGATTATTTCCTTGTGCTTTGGAATTCGGAAAGCTGTAGCAGAAGCTATTGCTAGTATGGCGGTTGATGCTCCAGGCATGGTCTGATAGTAATCTTTTGCCTGCATGAATGGTAATAGGTTGAAGAAAGCCAAATAAAAGGTGGCACTTATTAGACTGCCGATGATATACATTCCTCTTAGCTGGCTGCTTGTGAAGGTGTTGTCAAAAATTTTTCCAAACCAATAAAGAAGTAAGAGGTTAAGCAGTAGATTCCATAATCCATAGCTAGTAAACATATATGTGATTATTGTCCATGGTCTTGAAGGCAATAGTTCAATATGACGGTCAATTTGGAAATACTGGACCCAATTGTTTCCGTCAATAACACCTATCAGGATAAGAAAAACCTCTAATAGGACAATCAATACGAATAGTCCCGCATTGATCATTAATAGTCGGGTCAGAGTGCTACCCCTGCGAAACCGATCTTCAATATCGGAAATGTATTTCATTGCGGCTATTATCCTTCTTTTTCCAAAACAGAATGATGATTAGTCCGATAAGCATGCCCCCCAAGTGGGCAAAGTGAGCCACGTTATCACCGGGCTTGTTGCCGATTCCTAACATCAATTCCAAAATAACGTATCCTGTTACGAGCCATTTTGCTTTGATAGGGAACGGGAAAGGTATAATAAACAACGGTTGATTGGGAAATGTTACTCCGTATCCTAATAAGATTCCGTATACGGCGCCGGAAGCACCTACAGTGAGCATCATATCCAAATATTGGGCTATAGGAATAGTGCTTAATCCGGTCGAGACGGCATCGTAACTTGATAGTACCATCTCATAATGGATGAATTGAACCAATTCCTGCATCAATCCTGCACCTACTCCGCATGCCAAATAAAAGAATATGAATCTTTTTGCGCCCCAAACGTCTTCCATGATGCGTCCGAACATCCATACTGCAAACATATTGAAGAATATGTGTTGGAATCCGTCATGCAAGAACATATAGGTAAAAAGCTGATATACATGAAAGTGCTCGGCCATGAAAAAATGCAGTCCGAACATCTCGTGGATATCTATTCCGTACTTGTTCAATGCAAGCGTGCCCATAAAAAACAAAACATTTATGATGAGCAGATTCTTTGTAACAGTTGGAATTTGATTCATATTATACTTTTGAAGAGAGTAAAACAATATTTGAGCCGCAAAAGTAACCTTTTTTTTTAGTACTTTTGCGTCTCATAATAACATTATATGAAAATTGAGTCTATGATGGTCGAAAAGACCATTCAAGCCGCTAAGGCATTATACGGTCAGGAGATAAATTCTGACATGGTTCAGTTACAGAAGACCAAAAAAGAGTTTCAGGGTCATTATACACTAGTGGTTTTCCCTTTCTTGAAGATGTCCCGAAAGGGTCCGGAACAGACTGCCGGTGAAATTGGTGCATGGTTCTTGGAAAATGTCTCTGCTGTCAGTTCCTATAATGTTATTAAGGGTTTTTTGAATATTGTTATTTCCATATCCAGTTGGCTTGATATGTTGAACGACATAAACTCCGATTCTGAGTTCGGTGTACGTCATGCAACATCTGATTCTCCACTATTTATGGTCGAGTATTCCTCTCCGAATACGAATAAACCGTTGCATTTGGGTCATGTAAGAAATAATCTTCTCGGCGGAGCTATATCAAATATTCTGTCTGCTTGCGGTAATCGTGTTGTAAAGACAAATATTGTCAACGACCGCGGAATACATATATGTAAGTCTATGTTGGCTTGGCAGAAGTGGGGAAATGGTGCTACACCACAATCGACTGGAAAAAAGGGAGACCACTTGATTGGCGACTATTATGTTGAGTTCGATAAGCATTTTAAAGCAGAGGTAAAGTCCCTGCTTCCAGAGAATTTTGCGGAATTGGATGAAAAAGGCAAAGAGGAGGCTAAGGCCAAAGCAGAACAGGAATCACCTCTGATGCGTGAGGCGCATGAAATGCTGGTTCGTTGGGAAGCCGGAGATCCTCAGGTACGTTCTTTGTGGCAAATCATGAACGAATGGGTATATGCCGGATTTGATGAGACATATAAACGCTTGGGAGTAAGTTTCGATAAGATATACTACGAGTCACAGACATATCTGGAAGGTAAAAACACCGTTATGGAAGGATTGGATAAAGGACTTTTCTTTCGTAAGGAAGATGGTTCCGTATGGGCGGATCTGACTTCTGACGGATTGGATCAGAAACTGTTGCTACGTAGTGACGGCACCTCTGTTTACATGACTCAGGATATTGGTACGGCAAAACTTCGTTTCAATGATTATCCTATTGACAAGATGATATATGTGGTAGGAAATGAACAGAACTACCATTTTCAGGTGTTGTCTATTCTGCTTGACAGACTTGGCTTTAAATGGGGCAAGGATCTAGTTCATTTCTCTTACGGTATGGTTGAATTGCCGGAAGGAAAGATGAAGAGCCGTGAGGGAACGGTTGTAGATGCCGATGACCTTATGGTAGAGATGGTCGAGACAGCGCGTGCGACATCTGCCGAATTGGGTAAGTTGGAAGGTTTGACACCTGAGGAAACTGACAGTATTATGCGTATTGTTGGAATGGGTGCCTTGAAATATTTCATTCTGAAAGTGGATGCCCGTAAAAATATGACTTTCAATCCGAAGGAGTCTATTGATTTCAACGGAAACACAGGCCCTTTCATACAGTATACTTATGCACGTATCCGCTCAATAATGCGTAAGGCTACGGATGAAGGTATTACGGTGCCGGATAGAATGATTTCCGAAGATTTGATTATTTCAGAGAAGGAGATTGGGCTTATTCAAATGTTGTCTGAGTTCGATGCCACTGTTTTACAGGCCGGAAACGATTTTAATCCTTCAATAATTGCAAACTACAGCTATGACCTTGCCAAGGAGTTCAATCAGTTCTATCATGACTACAGCGTGTTGCGTGAACCGAACCGTGAGCTGAAACTGTTCCGCTTGCTTCTCTCTGCAAATGTGGGTAAGGTACTTAAGACCGCTATGGGTCTACTCGGTATAGAAGTTCCTGAACGAATGTAATAGTCTATGTCTGCTTCTCCAAAATATTATGTTGTTTGGATTGGCCTCAATCCCGGAATTTATGATTCTTGGGAAGGGTGCAAGAACCAAGTAGAAGGTTGGAAAGGAGCAGTCTATAAAGGTTTTACAACAAGAGAGGAAGCAGAGGAGGCATATTCTTCTCCTCCGGAGCTGTTTTTTGAAAGGAAAAACCCTCAAAATGTTGAACGTCCCAAGAAAAAACCGAATGAATTGCCTGCAGAGATCATTCGTCAGGCTTTTGCCGTCGATGCCGCATGTAGCGGCAATCCTGGACAAATGGAATATCGCGGGGTTTATTTGGGTGACATGGAGGAAAAGTTTCACTTCGGCCCTGTCTTCGGAACAAACAATATTGGTGAGTTTCTAGCCATTGTGCATGCATTGGCTTTGTTGAAGCAAAATGGTCTTGATTGGCCTATCTATAGTGACAGTAGGAATGCCATACTATGGATTCGTCAGAAGAGATGCAAAACAAAACTCGAGTGCGATGAACGCACAGCGGTTTTGTTTGAGACGATACGACGTGCTGAAAGATGGCTTGAAACAAATAAATATTCCAATAGAATTATTAAGTGGGATACGGACCGCTTGGGAGAGATTCCTGCTGATTTTGGAAGAAAATAATTGAATAATATATGATAAAGAGATTAGGTTCTTTGATGAAATACTATCTGTCCGTATTGGCAGTATTCATCATTGAGAAACCGCTTTTTATGATCTATGCAGGAGGGCTGCATAATGAATATAAAATTGAAGATTATCTGTCTGTGGTATACCATGGGCTTCCCATTGATGTGACCATGGCAGGATATTTAATCACATTGCCCTTCTTGTTGGTTATGATATCTGTCTGGTGGAAATATATTCCATACAGACGGATAATGAAGATTTACAATGTGATAACAGCTTTGTTTCTTGCTCTCGTGTTCATTGGTGATGCTGTTGTTTATCCATTCTGGGGATTTAAGTTGGATGCATCAATATTATTTTATCTAAAAACTCCAAAGGAGGCATTCGCCAGTGTTTCTTTAGGCACGGCATTACTTGGCTTTCTGATAACGGGAGTTTTCATGATGTTGTTGTTAAAACTGTTCAATCTTATGTCTCGAGGTGGGTTCCCGAATGTAAGAAAACGTATTTGGTCTTCTGTTTTGATGATAGTAATATTGGTGCCGCTTTTTATCTCCATTCGTGGGGGATTGCAAGAATCGACGATGAATATAGGTAGGGCATTCTTCTCAACTGATCAATTCCTTAATCATTCGGCTGTGAACCCGGGTTTCAGTTTTTTGAGCTCTCTCGGCAAATCGGAAGATTATGCATCGATGAATGAATATTTTGAAGAAGATATAAGAGCGGAATTATTCGATGGGCTTTATGAACAAAGTGACAATGAAACAGAAAAGCTATTAAAAACAGCGCGTCCGAATATCCTGCTAATAATTTTGGAAGGCTTCGGTGGAGATTTGATAGGTTCCTTAGGTGGACAGCCTGGTGTCTCTCCTCGGTTGGACAGTCTTGCAAATGAGGGAATACTATTCAGCAATTGTTATGCAGGCAGCTATAGAACAGACAGAGGCGTGGTCTGTATTATGAACGGTCATCCCGGATTACCAACTGTATCATTGATGAAACTGCCAATAAAAAGCAAGACCCTGCCGTCTTTGCCTCGTAAGTTTGCGGAGAATGGATATTCTACAGATTTTGTATATGGTGGAGATATTAATTTTACCAATATGCAGAGCTATCTGTGGAGCAACGGATACCAGCACATTACTTCAGATGTTGATTTCTCGGCAGCTGATAGAAAAACAGGAGCATGGGGAGTTACGGATAAGATAACGTTCGACTATCTTTTTAACAGGCTGAAGAATCGAAAAGATTCACTTTGGCATACTTCGTTTCTGACTCTGAGCAGTCACGAGCCGTTTGATGTCCCATATAACCGTTTTGATGATAAGATATGCAACTCATTTGCATATACAGATAGTTGCATTGGTGCCTTGACGGATAGCCTGAAACAGACACCTATTTGGGATAACCTGCTTATGGTTATAGTACCTGATCATGGATTCTGTTACCCACAAGAAGGTAATAGACATCTTCCTCATGCACATCGGATTCCAATAATCTGGGTGGGTGGTGCAGTATCTCATCCTCAAGTTGTGGATGATTTTGTTTCCCAAAGTGATCTGGCAGCAACATTGCTTGCCCAAATGGATATAGATCACAGCGATTTCCTTTTCAGTCGTAACGTTCTCTCTCCGGATTATAAGAATCCTTTTGCCTTCTATACATTCAATAATGGTTTGTGCTATATAGACAGTACCGGAACTACTCTATTCGATAATGATAGCAAACAATCGATAGTGGATGATGGCAAAGAAGGCTCTGAGAATCGTCTAAATAGGGGTAAGTCAATACTTCAAACCTTGATGGATGACTTGGGAAGCAGGTAAAAGCGAACTTTAACTTTTCGATACGTGCTTGCTACTTCTCCTTTTTTTGAATTCCAGATATTGTTCCCAGGTACGTTTCCATCTGTTGTGACTCCAAAGCCATGAGGAAGGATCAGAAATAATAGTCTTTTCAAGAAGTCTGATGTATTGTTCTGATATACCGTATTCGGGTAAATCTGCGGTTTTTTCAAACATCGGTATCATTTCAAGTCTGTAGTGACCGCGTCGAACCCTTTTTACTTCAGCATAATAGGTGACCATATCTAACTTGCGAACGATTCTCTCTGCTCCTGTAAAGATAGAGGTCTTCTGATTGAGAAACTGAGTCCAGTAATGCATGTTCTCGAATAGAGGTACCTGATCAGCTATCATACCTACTACTACCGGCTGTTTCTGACTTCTGTAATCAACCAGCCTACGATAGATTTGATCCATTGGAATAGTGACGGAGCCGAATCTTTCCCGAACTGTCTTTACGACCTTATCCATGACTACGTTCTCTAAAGGATGATAAACCTCACAGCAAATGAATTGAGGATGAATTTTTGTGGGTAAAGATGTTATCCATTCCCAGTTTCCGATATGTCCCATATATACAACAATGGAACGTTCCTGTTCAAGATCACGGTTAATATGATCAATTCCTACAAATTCCATATGTCTGCTCATCCACTTAGGGGACATTGAACATATCTTTAAACTCTCTACTAAGGTATCGAAGAAATTGTGATAGAAATTCATCTCAATTCTCATCAACTCTTTTTTTGTATAATCAGGGAAGGATGTTTTTAGATTTTTTCTTACAATTTTTTTTCTGTAACGTATCGGCGGACATAAATATGTTATTGCGAGTGCAATATCAGAAAACAAGTAAAGCAACCTGAGTGGAATAAGAGATATAATCCATGCAAGACCAAGAATAACTGAGTATAATATTTTTGTTGTCATTATATCATCAGAAAATAAAATTGAAACCCGTTCCCGCGAAATATGACAGCCAAACGCCGGAATAACTGTCTATGCCTATATAGGCACTGATTTTTGAGTTAACTGTCGTATTCAATGAGAGTCCAAAGTTACAATTAATTCTTAAAGCATCAGGTATTGTCAGTGATATAGAATTATTTCCTTCACCGAACTTTTCTTTAACTCCAAATGATTTTCCAATATTAAACTCCCCCGACATGTTTATTCTTTTTATTACCGGAACGTCAATAAGACAACCCAAACTTGCATTTTTGATATTGATAATATCATCAGACTTATATAGTATATTACTTGATTGAGTCATCTGTAATTGGGTGAACCCTGTAGATATTCTTGCCCCGAGCCAGCTACATAACATACGGTTTGCATTGATATTCATGGAGTAGGCCGGCTTTACAAGAAGCTTTGTCAAATCATCATCAAACTCAGTGGAAAAATGGTATTCACTGTTAAAACCGAAAGACCATTTATATTCGTTTTGTTGAGGTCTCAAAGCTATTCTTGAAAGATGCTTTTCTCCAAACAGGGCATCACTCAAGTCATATGAAAATTCTGTTGAGAAGATACCTATACTTGCACCTACAAGAACATCAGAGCACCAATGTTTGTTATCATATACCCTTGAAAGACTTACTGCAGTGGCTGTCCCGTACCCAATTACGCTGAACCAGGGGCTAACAGTTTCGCCGTATTCTTTATGGAGCATTGTGGCCGTCATGAATGATATTGCAGCGTGTCCTGAAGGAAACGAACGATTATCCGAACCGTCAGGTCTCTCTTTGTTAATGGAATACTTTAAGACTCCGACAATTCCACATGTCATCAGAGAGGCGAATCCGTCAACTGCAACCAGCCTGTTCCAGTCACTTTTCCCTTCTACTCCACAAACTTTTAAACCAATCATAAGTGCTGCAGGTGAGAATCTCATGATATCTGCGACTGTATTGCTTGAACTGAAATAATTGTCATAGTGAATTAGCTCATCGTTAAATGAGCTTGAAGACAACAATAATCCCGATCCGATCATTGCGACTGAAGGTAAAGCCCTATTTAATAGATTGTCAGATCTGAAAGAGACTGAGACAGAATCATTACCTAAAAGATAGTTTTGTTTAAAGTAAGAAAATGGTATTGTAGCATTTGTTGAATTGACAATCAAAATGGTAACAAACAGTGTTATCGCATATCTGAATAAACGTCTCATTTGAGCAAAGGTGAAATGTTAATTGCTTTTCTGTTGCAAAAGTAAAACTTTACCTTAATTAATTGCTGATTGTGCAGTTCAGTATTTGGAGTGACGTGTAAACTCCAGGTGAAACTCGCCTCGGAGTAATCGTTCATTTTCCATGTAATGCCCATATCCGTCCTATTGTAAAATGAGTGGTTGTAGAAAGGGTCGCTACGGTGAAATTCTACACCGGCCATCGGATCATGAAGAAATTCCTGCTGGGCTTTTCCGGCATAGGTGGTATTTCGAAGATTAATAAATTTCCAACTGGCGTCAATACTACCAAGAAAACCAAAAGGACTATGCCATGAATCTTCAATGCGGCTTCTGATAAATGAACTCATCAAGCCTGCGTTGACATTCAAGTGATAAGAATAAGGCAAAAATCTGTCAAGGTTAAACTCAATATATGGATTAAAAGAACACTTCTCATATATATGATAGTTTCCTGTTGAAGGTTTCGCATAGTGGGTCAGAGCGAGAAACCAGCCTCCCGAAATAAACTCTTTCCCAATGTGGCCATCGGATACTATTCTGAAAGCCTCTCTGCGTGTTGTACTCTGTTTGCTAAACCAATTGCAGTATACCTCGGTAGAGAATGAAGGACTTTCATATTGAAGAATTATACCTTCTATCCTATTGTCAAAAAAAGCGATGGAATCGTATAAAAAAGCATCCGGCAACTGTTTCTGAAGTACATTACGCGGCATCGCTCCGAAATAGGTGGAGATTTTTTCGTTGTTATAGTTGAAATATATAATAGCTTCCGGGGCTGTTTTGTTGAATGTTCCGAATTCCCAGACTTTTGAGACACCGAACATCAGACAACTATTCTGACTTTCAATACCTATTTGTGGTGTCAGACGCATTCCGTCAATCGTCTGAGGTTTCATGTCTCCTTTGAACTCCCTATTATCGAATAGTCCGTCAAAATCCAGATCAAACCTCAATGTCTCAGCGCTTATCGGGAGGGAAAAGTATCCAAACGCAAGCAACAAAAGAACCCTGAAAAGGTGGCCGAAAAAAAGGTGAAAAATGCGATTGAGCATCTGACTATTATCGATAGGTTAATGTAGCAAAGTTACCTATTATCTCCAATATTCTTTTAGAAGCAGATTTATTTTTCGTTTAATGTTATGATATGAGTTTTTGAGGCATGTTTGACTATTTTATGTGGGGCTTTATTCCTATCTTCGCAGGACCAAACCAAAATATATGAAGGATCTTTTTCGTTTTCTGAGACGTTTTTTAAGGCCGTATAGGAGAAATCTTACGCTGTCGGTTATATATAATGTGCTATCTGCATTCCTCAATGTCTTTTCTTTCGCATTGATAATACCTATATTGAATATACTGTTCAAAATAAATGAAGAAGTATATTCTCTGATGCCAATTCCAAAAATAGAAGGTTTTTTAGGACTCGCCAATATAGAAGAGATTATAGATGTATGTGGCAATAATTTCAAGTTTTTCTTGACTAATTATATAGAACAGTACGGAGGTGCCAATACGTTAATGATATTGGGTTTGATATTGATTGTTATGACTTTATTCAAGACCGGTTGCTATTATGCTTCTGCTGCGGTTATGGTGCCGCTTCGAACTGGCGTGGTTCGTGATATTCGAGTCAAAGTATATAACAAAGTATTGAGTCTTCCTATGTCATTCTTTTCAAAAGAGAGGAAGGGTGATATTATAACCCGTATGAGCGGAGATGTGACAGAGGTAGAGACATCCATCACCAGCTCTTTGGATATGCTTATCAAAAATCCGATCATGATTATGATTTATATGATAACCATGATTATTCTGAGCTGGCAGTTGACGCTATTCACTTTTGTGGTTGTCCCGGGATTGGTTTGGATTATGGGAGTAATTGGAAGAAAACTGAAACAGAAGTCACTCGTAGTACAGTCGCGTTGGAGCGATACCATGTCTCAATTAGAAGAGACTCTGGGCGGATTACGTGTTATAAAAGCTTTCCTTGCTGAGAAGAAAATGTCGGACAGATTTGCTAATAGTAGCGATCAGTTAAGAACTGCGACTAACAAGGTTAATATGCGTCAGGCTCTTGCTCATCCATTGAGCGAGTTTATGGGTACGGCATTGATTGTATTGGTTTTATGGTATGGAGGCTCGCTTATATTGGGAGATAATAGTCCTATTACGGCTTCGAAGTTTATTTATTATCTTACTATTTTGTATAGTGTTATCAATCCGATAAAGGATTTTGCAAAGGCAAGCTATGCTATACCGAAAGGCTTGGCCTCCGTAGAACGTATTGACAAGATACTGTTAGCTGAGAATAATATCAAAGAATCTCAGAATTGTGTTTCACTGGAGGGCTTTAAGAATAAGATAGAGTACCAAGATGTCACTTTTTCCTACGACGAGGAAAGAGAGGTGCTAAGAAATATCAATCTGGAAATACCCCATGGCAAGACCATAGCATTGGTAGGACAGTCAGGCTCAGGTAAGTCCACGCTGGTAGATCTTTTGCCCCGCTTTTATGATCCAACCGCCGGACATATCCTTATTGACGGAGTAGACATAAAGGATGTTTCTATCCGTTCTCTTCGTTCAATCATGGGGAATGTAAATCAGGAAGCAATACTTTTCAATGATACCTTTTATAATAATATCACCTTCGGTGTTGATGGAGCTACAAAAGAACAGGTGATAGCCGCCGCAAAGATTGCCAATGCGCACGATTTCATTATGGAGTCTGAGAAGGGTTATGATACAAATATCGGAGATCGTGGTTGTATGCTTTCAGGAGGACAGCGCCAACGTGTAAGTATAGCACGTGCCATACTGAAGAATCCTCCTATCCTGATTCTTGATGAGGCCACCAGTGCATTGGATACAGAGTCTGAACGTTTGGTACAGGAAGCTTTGGAACGTCTTATGAAGGATCGTACAACAATCGCTATAGCTCATAGGCTATCCACCATCAAGAGTGCAGATGAGATTTGTGTGGTTCACGAGGGACGTATAGTGGAACGCGGAACGCATGAGGAATTGCTGGCAATGGACGGCTATTACAAACGTCTAAACGATATGCAGCAATTGTAAAATTGCAAGATTCTCAAGTATTATCTTATTACTAAAGGTTTATTGTGCATGTGTTCCATGTACTGTTGGATTATAGCCTTCAGTTCCGCCTCGTATCGGGCTCGGATATCAGGGAGTTTGTCTTTTAGATTGTTTTTCAGATAGATATCCTCTTTGAAATTGTACATTCCAGTAACATTTTCCCCATTGAACTGCAACAGATAATCTCCTTTCTCATATTGAAATATTCCCGATATGTAATTGACTGCGAACGTCTCATTCTCCGGAGTCCTCAATAAATTCTGTCCGAATCCAATAATGGGCTTGTCATATCCCAAATAACCCAATATCGTAGGAAGTATATCAATCTGTTGTGCAATACCTTTCCTGTGACCTTTTATCTCTCCTGAAGGATCAAAAAAGATAATTGGCACTTTGAAATTTGCTAAATCGTTCTGATATTCCGGCTGGCCGGAAGTGTTCGTGTGGTCTGCCGTAATAACAAAAAATGTATTATTGTACCAAGCCTGTTTCTTCGCACTTTCAAAGAATTTTCTTATTGAATAATCTGAGTACTGAATGCATCTTTGCATTGGCTTCTCAAAGTCGGTAAATACGGATTCGTATCTCTTGGGAATTGAAAACGGATGATGCGAAGTGACGGTAAATGCCGTTGTCACAAAAGGTTGTTTAAACGAATTCATCTTGTCACAATAGAATTGAAGAAACTCTTCGTCCCAAATGCCCCAATATCCGTCATACTGACTATGACCTCCAAATTTCGGCTCATTTTCAAATTCCGTCATTCCGAAATAATCTTTGTAACCTATGGTGCGTGAATATGTCCCGAATCCCATTGAGCTGTTTTCTGCTCCATGGAAAAATGCGGAATAATAACCTTTTGAATCAAGTTCTTCTGCAATTCCGCTTACTTCGCTAACAGATGCCGGTATGAGAATAAAGTTCTCAACCATCATCGGGATACTTGACAGTATTGACGGCAAGGCGTCAATACTCTTCTTTCCATTAGCAAAAGAGTATTCGAATGTCAGACTCTCTTCGATTAGTGAGTCCAAAAAAGGTGTGTTTGTCCGAAAATCGGGAATATCTTTATTTAGGCTACCAAAATATTCTGAACTGAAACCTTCTAAAATCAATATCACTACATTCTTTTTTTTGAATGGTATTGTGGTATCGGGTTTGATAACAGCGGAAAAGCGTTTTTCAAGTTCCTCTTCATTATAATATTTTGGTATCTCCATCGGTTTTTTTCCAAGAGTCCTAATAAAACAGAAAGGAGTGTTCAATACAGCCGCGGCATCCGTCGGTCTGTTTACATATTGATTTGCGTTACTAAGCGTAATAGGCCGGTTTGTAGTCCATCCTCCGCGCATACCGACAATAGCTAAAGTTCCAATAAACAAAAAGGAGATAGTCTTGACTGTATAGTAAAAGAACAGATTATTGAATTTAATAATTCTAGGCACTCTAATTTGCCATATAAGAAATATCAGAAGAACAATTGCCAATACAACTAAGTACCATGAATTAATTGATTCCTTGATGAATATCGAACCTATGTTATTCTCATTACTGAACTCGGAAAAAACGGCGATAGTGGTCCTACAACCGGAATACTTGTAATATACGGCATCAATCAGATTCATGATTATTCCTGCCATGCAACAGATAATCAGCAGCCATTTAAGTACTCGGTAATATGTCTCTTTTTCCTTTAAATGTAGTGGGATGGAGGCAAGTATCAGATATAATGAACATAAATAGGCGATGGCAGCTGTATCAAATTTTAAGCTGCCAATAAACATGGATTTTAAGAGTTGTGGAGTAAGGAAGCCTGAATAAAGACTCCAGTTTTGGGAAATAAAAGCTATCCTACAAACAAAAAAGCAGATGTAAACAATGAAAATATTCCTCAGTAAGGTGAAAAATGGAGATTTTGCAATTGTCCTAAATGAATCTTTCATTGCAACTTTTATTTTATCTTGTAGCGGTCTGCAAATTCCAAACTGATATAATTGTTGAGACCTTTACACGCTTCAGTACCGAATTCAATTCCAAATTCGATCAATTTATTCCATTCATCTCTATTCATTGAACAGAGACTGTCATGGGTGATATTTCCCTTTATCAAACCGAAGACTATTCCGGCATTAAAGTTGTCCCCTGCACCTATAGTACTTACCGGCTGAATCTCTTTTGATGGGAAGAAATAATTATTGTCACCATCTCTCAGTTCCACTCCGTTAGAACCGCAAGTGTAAATAAAATGCTTGCAGTGACACTTTATTTTTTCATTATAGACACGGTCAATATCAGCAATATCATATAGTGTCTCAAAGTCTTCGTGGCTTCCGCGAACTATGTCGGCAAGCTGGTAATTCTCAATTATGGTTTCCTGTAGCGCTTTCGCTTCTGTCTTATGATTGTCACGGAAGTTTAGGTCATAATACAGTATGGCTCCGCACTTTTTTGCGTATGAAAGGAAATTATATACTTGAGGACGTAGAATCGGGTTTAATGCATAAAAAGAGCCGAACATAACTACATCATTCTCGTGTATGTCCGGCATCTCAAATTCCAGGTGAATGTTCTGATAGTCTTTGTAAAAGCTGTAATGAGCATCATTGTTTTCGTCCAAATAGGCAAGCGAAATGGATGATTTTTTCCCTTTGGCACATGACAAAAACTCAGTCCTGACTCTGTTTTTCTTCATGAATTTCATGATATTCCGACCTACTTGGTCATCCCCGACTTCGCTTATAAGACAGCAATCTACTCCGAGTCTTCCAAGTGTGATAAGTCCATTGAATACCGAACCTCCCGGTACAGCAGCTACAGGCTGATCATTCTGGAAAATTATATCATAAACTGTTTCTCCTATGCCGAGGACCTTATTCATAGCAACCTTTTAGAACGTTGTCCTAAATACCCGCCGTGATGACGTTTGTTGAAATCTTCTACAGTGAAACCTAAGCGTTTCATGGTCTCTACGACCAAGATATCGCCTATTACAGTCATTACAGTCGTGCTGGTAGTAGGCGCAAGTCCAAGAGCGCAGACTTCTTTAGGACTGCCCGTAGTGAGACAAATATTGACCTCTTTTACTAATTGGCTTTCAGGATTGCCGGTGATGGCTATGAAATTCAATTTGGGATCCAAGTTCCTGCTTAGGTCAATCAGTTCCAATATCTCTCTGGTCTTTCCTGAATTGGAAATCAGTAGAAACAGATCGTTCTTTTGGAGTACTCCCAAGTCACCGTGTTGGGCTTCGCTGGGGTGTAAAAAAACTGCCGGAGTGCCGGTTGAACTGAAGGTAGTGGCCATATTCATTGCAATCTGACCTGCTTTTCCCATTCCGCTGGTTATAAGTTTACCGTTCAACTCGTGAGTCTGATGAACTATTAAATCTACGGCTTTTTCATATTCATTGCCAATGGGGATGTCCAGAATAGCCTGAGCCTCACGAGCGATGATGTCTTTAATTGAATCAATCATTGTCTTATTTGTTGATTGACAAATTGTTCCCTAATGTTAGTTAATTGTTTGACGGACAAAACAAGAAAATTTGTATTGCTCTTGTTCTCCGAAAAAACTTTATGCATCTGACAAAGGTACTAAATATTTGGATAAGGAATAAGATGCTGTTTTGGATTTTTTTTATTAATCGAATATATCATATTTTTTGTAAACCGCGTCTTATTTCGTTGTAATTTTGCCGACTGAAATAGAAATAGGTAAATGAAACCATTAACATATAAATTTGACAACGGTTTAAGTTTGATATTCCTGCCATCTCCGACTCATGTAGTATACTGCGGTTATACTATTGGAGTAGGTACTCGTGATGAGAATCCTGATGAAAGAGGAATGGCGCATTTTATTGAACATTTGTCCTTCAAGGGTACGGAAAAACGCAAATCCTGGCATATTCTGAATAGAATGGAACTTGTGGGAGGAGACTTGAACGCCTTTACCACTAAAGAGGAGACTGTTTATTATACTTCCTGTCTGGATAGAGATTTTGAAAGAGCGGTAGAGTTGCTTACGGATATTGTTTTTCATAGCACCTTTCCACAGCAGGAAATAGACAAGGAAGTAGATGTGATTCTTGATGAGATAGAGAGTTATGAAGATAGTCCTTCGGATCTAATATTTGATGAGTTTGAAGAACTTATTTATAAAGGAGATGCTTTGGGAAACAAAATCTTAGGCGATCCCAAACAACTAAAATCATTCAAGACTGCTGATGCAATTCGTTTTGCCGAAAGATATTACAATCCTGAAAACGCAACTTTTTTTGTATATGGAAATTATAAATGGGAAAAGGTAGTAGCGATAGTTGACAAGTATGCTTCAAAAAAGGTCTCTAGAAGTAATTCAAAACTTGTTCACAAACCGTTGCCCTTATATTTGCCATCAAAAGTAGAGATAGAGAAGGATACTCATCAGGCTCATGTTTTGATGGGCACCAGAGGATTAGGAGCTCAAGATCCTGACCGCCTGGGTTTGTATCTAATAAACAATATTATTGGCGGTCCCGGCATGAACAGCAGATTGAATGTAAGTCTTCGTGAGCATAGCGGTCTTGTTTATAATGTTGAAAGCGATGTTGTCAGCTACACAGATACCGGCTTCTTTGGAATCTATTTTGGATGCGATCAGAAAAATATTGACAAATGCTATAGTCTATGCGTAAAAGAACTCAAAAAAATGTCTGATAATCCGCTCGGAGAAAACTCTCTTAAAGCGGCGAAGAAGCAGCTTATCGGGCAATTGGGCGTTTCAACCGATAGATTTGAGAATGTGGCATTGGGTATGGGAAAGAATTTCCTTCACTATGGTAAGTATGAGACTCTCGAACAGCTGAACGAAAAGATCGAAGCACTTCAAGCCGATAGATTGCAGGAAATTGCGCATCGGATATTTGATACAGACAATCTTACTACCCTTATTTACAGATAAAGCGAAGATTCCGGATCCTCACTGATTAACTGTTACTTACTGAAATACTTACCTACGACTGGAAGAGATCTTAGCGGCATATCCTTTTTAATAAGATATGCAAGATAGCATAACAGCAAGCATGTGCGAAGTGCTAATCGCATCCATAATGGTAGTGGCTCAAGCAGACTTGACAGATACCAGATAATGGCTCCGATTACCACGTAAACTGATATCTGTCCAATAGGATATTTTACAGGGGAGTATTTCATTCCAACAAAATAGGAGAGTATCATACATGTTCCGTATCCGGCAAATCCTCCCCATGCGCAAGCTATATATCCAAACTTTGGGACGAAAAAATAGTTGACAGCAATCAATACGCCGCACCCTATGAGAGAAAAGAGTGCTCCCCACCAGGTCTTGTCTGCTAACTTGTACCAGAAAGACAGATTGAAGTATATCCCCATGAAGATTTCGGCAATCATAACTATCGGTATAACCTTTGCTCCAGCCCTATATTCCGGTCCACTGATAAGAATAAGAATGTCCATATACAACACTACAGCAAGAAAAGCGGCTATGGAGAATATTATGAAATACTTCATAGCATCTGCGTACATCTTGTTGTTTTGATTCACACTTTCTTTAGAAGCATTGAAAACCATCGGCTCGTAAGCGTATCTGAATGCTTGAGTGAGAAGAGCCATAATCATGGCAATCTTTATTGCAGCACCGTACTCTCCCAGCTGGCTTTCGCCTGCTTCTCCGGGAACCAGATGCTTGTACATTATCTTGTCAGCTACTTGATTAAGGATTCCGGCTATTCCCAGAATCAGTATAGGAACCGTGTAGGAAAACATCTTTCTGAATAGTCTTCCGTCAAATCCGTTGCGCAATTCTTTTAATTCGGGAATAAAAAAGAAAGTTACTATCCCTGTACAAAATAGGTTAATTAAGAATACGTATTTGACTAGATTGTCTTTATTAAACCACCCGAAGATTGATGGATAATCTTGGTAATTATTTGATACATAATATATGACTGCCAAATTGAGCGCTAAACTCATGAAAATAAAGAATAATTTCAGGCTTGCGAATTTGATGGCTCTTTTCTGTAATCTTAGGTAAGAGAATATTATTGCTTGAAAAGCATCCAAAGCTACTACCAAAGACATTATCCTGATGAAATCCGGGTCCAATCTCAATGTGGCTGAGATAGGATTAATGAAAACAGAGCATAGTGCGACGAATAAAGCTGAAAGTCCACCTACAAATATTAGGTTTGTAGAAAACACCCTTTTTGGATCCTGTCCTTCCTTATTGGCAAACCTGAAAAGAGTTGTTTCCATACCGAATGTAAGGATAACCAATAACATTGCGGTCCAGGAATATACTTCCGTCATTATTCCATAATCGGATTGAGTCTCTAACTGTCGAGTATAGATTGGGAAGAGTAAATAGTTTAGAAACCTTCCTATTATGCTGCTTAGCCCATATATTGAAGTGTCTTTGGCTAGTGAAGCCATCTTTCCCGCCATTTCTCGATTATTTTTGTGATTATGCAAAAATAGTCATTATCTTGATAGGTTGTAGAAGTTATTATTAATCCTGGATTTTTTTGGTTGAAATTTGGCATTTGAAGATTTTTAAAGGTAGGATAAGTACAATTTTTGTAATAACAACTTGTAGCTTAATGTATTTATATTGTATTATAATACAAATAAATAATAGGATAGAGAAAGTGTGGTTGGTAAAAAAATGAGACAAAAAAGCGAAATTGGCTGTATGTGATAAAATACAAATAACTAATGATTAGAGAATTAGCTGTAAAAAAAACATATAAATATTTATAGAAATTTTCCCATATAGAATAAAACCCCTATCTTTGCACCCAAAATAACTCAAACATAATTATTTTTTATTTTTATAAAGAGGTAATGCT
>CAZYFO010000022.1:0-9770 GCA_964646955.1 uncultured Bacteroidaceae bacterium
TTTAAGAACTGCAAATAATAAGGTAGCTTTCATATCATAAATAATTTAATAATTACGGCTATATTGTTGTTGTGACAAATATATTATTTTTGTTTGAATAATACTCCCATCTAAAAAACAAATTAGGTCGACTGATAACAGCCGACCTAATTTGTTATAAAATGTATTTTGCAGATTAGTCTCTGAGAGTAATATCAATAAACGTATATCTGTTCTCTCCAAACTGGATCTCTTCTTGATAACCTTGATCATTTTTCTTCTCTCTGGAGCCATCTAATAAAGGCATTAGCTTATTAAACTCTCTCAAGCGTAACAATCTGT
The DNA here is from genome assembly GCA_964646955.1 of uncultured Bacteroidaceae bacterium. GTDB lineage: Bacteria > Bacteroidota > Bacteroidia > Bacteroidales > Bacteroidaceae > Colenecus. The sequence goes on from CAZYFO010000022.1 coordinate 322, forward strand.
TTGAGATCTTGATAGATTTAATCTTAGTAACCTCCATCATAGCGGGAGAATCAAACTGGCCTTTGTATAACCACTCTTGTGAATTATGGAGATAAAAGTAAATAGGAGAACCTTTATAGTCACCACCGGTACTTGAAATCTTACCGTTGATTCTCTGTATATAACCAACAAAATCAGTATTGTACAACTCCATTTCCTCTTCAGTCAAAGTTTCGGGAAATGTAATTGTAGAATAATCCGAGTCAATGACCAATTCTGCTCTATCTCCTTCCGGAATGACAAGGCCTTTCGGTTTTTTTTCTTTAGCTCCGACAACTGATGCACAACTAAGCATCATTAAAACAACCAACAATTTGCTTAACGACAGCAGATTAATACTTTTGTTCATATCACCAATATTTTTTTGCCTTTCGGCCGGTTAATAAATAAATATTTGCTACATAAAATAATTATTACAAATATAGCAACACTATTTTATTAAGGCCAATTTTTTAACAAAATTATTCAATTTCAAATATTTGAAGAAACAGCCATTCACAAACTTATCGTTTAGAATCTTTTTCTCTAATCTCCACACGACGTATTTTTCCGCTTATGGTTTTTGGAAGCTCATCAACAAATTCAACTAAACGTGGATATTTGTACGGAGCGGAAACTTTTTTCACATGATTCTGAATCTCCTTAGTCAGAGCCGCCTTATCCGGATAATCTCTATACTCCTTTGAGAGCACAATAGTAGCTTTAACCAGCTGGCCACGATCTCCTTCTAAATCAGGTACACCGGTTACCGCACACTCTACAACTGCGGGGTGCAACATCAAGGCACTCTCTACCTCGAATGGTCCTATACGATATCCTGAACTCTTGATAACATCGTCAGTACGGCCGACAAACCAAAAATATCCGTCAGAATCACGCCATGCTACATCTCCAGTATGGTATATACCATCATATTGAACCGTTTTTGTCAATTCCGGATTATGATAATACCCTTCAAATAGTCCTATTGGAGTACGACGGTCTGTATGTAAAATAATCTCACCACTCTCACCTTCCTCAGCCGAACGTCCGTCAGGAGTGAGAAGGTCCATATCATAAGCGGGATTAGGAACACCCAGTGATCCTGGTTTTGGAGTCATCCAAGGAAAGGTTGCAATAGTCAGAGTTGTCTCGGTCTGTCCGAAGCCCTCATGAATCTGTAGCCCGGTAGACTTGAACCAAGTATCATAAACGCTCGGATTGAGAGGTTCTCCCGCAGTCGTACAATATTCCAATGCACTTAGATCATATTGGCTCAGATCTTCTCGGATTAAGAAACGGTATATGGTCGGAGGAGCACAGAATGAGGTTACTTTGTGCTGGGCCATTGCAGCAAGGATATTGGCAGGAATAAACTTCTCATGATCATAGACGAATACTGCCGCACCAACAATCCACTGACCATACAATTTGCCCCATACAGCTTTTCCCCATCCGGTATCAGCCACCGTCAAATGAAGGCTATTCTCCGTCAGATTATGCCAGTATTTGGCTGTAACAATATGTCCAAAAGGATACAGGTAGTTATGTGCCACCATCTTTGGTTGTCCGGAAGAGCCGGAAGTAAAGTATAGCAGCGAAATATCATTGTTCACATTAACATGTGCAGGCTTAACAAAAGCAGGAGCAGATGCCATGCCTTCATTCAAGTTCAACCATCCTTCATGCTTGTTGCTTCCGGTTGCCACTACATATTCTACAGTAGGTGACTGCTCAAGAGACTCATTTACATGCTGAATAATTTCAGGCTCATCAGCTGCCACTATCATTCTTACCTTGGCTGAGTTATTTCTATAAATAAGATCCTTGGCAGTAAGCAAATGTGTTGCCGGAATAGCTACAGCGCCTATTTTATGCAATGCAATAATCGAGAACCAGAACTCTGCTCTACGCTTCAACATCATCATGACAGAATCGCCCTTCTTGATACCTAAACTAATATAGAATGATGCAACTCTCTCTGATTCCCGTTTAATGTCTGCGAATGTATATCTATGACATTCCCCTTCGTCATTTGTCCAAAGCAAAGCCAACTTATCGGGCTGTTGCTCCGCCCATACATCAACTACATCGTAAGCAAAATTAAAATTATCAGGGACTATTATCTCAAAATTCTTGCGGAAATCTTCCAATGAATCAAACTTGGTCCGCTTCAGAAAACGTTCTAACATTGTTTTATGGAATTATATTATTATGGCAAGAAATCTTGACGGTTCTCCGTTCAAAGCTTTCATTCCGTGGGGTTGAGTGGAATCAAAATAAATGCTGTCACCGGGATTCAGTGTAAGTAACTTACCGTTAATACTGAGTAACAGTGTTCCTTTTAATACTAGATTAAATTCCTGTCCTTCGTGCGAGTTCAGGTGCATCTGTTCCTCATTATTCGGATCAACAGTAACAATGAAGGGAGAAGCCTTGGCTTGCTTAAAGCCCATGGCAAGAGCTTGATACCTATATGCTTTCTGACGTTCAATCACAGGTCCCTTACCTTTACGTACCAGCCAATAACTTGACATCTTCGGAGAGTCACCGGCAAACAATTCCAATGGTTCAACACCGAGAACTTCAGCTGCATTACAGAGAAAATTCATTGGAATATCCGAAGTACCGGACTCGAACTTATTCAGTTCCTCTTCAGTAATGCCACATTTCGAGGCTAACTCTTGGACCGACAATTCCAGATCTTCACGGAGTCCGCGAAGTCTCATTGCCATCTGCTTAATTTGTTCATTGATTTCCATATTATACTACTTCTATTCCTTGTTCGGCACATAATCTTAAACTCAGTTCACGCAGTTTGAACTTTTGAATCTTGCCACTGCCTGTGAGAGGATACTCTTTTACAAAAAATACGTATTTAGGAATTTTGTATCTGGATATCTTGCCACGGCAATAGTCACGTACCTCTTCCTCAGACATATTGGCACCTTCATGAAGAATAATGAAAGCACCTACTTCTTCACCGTATTTCTTTGATGGAACACCGACTACCTGAACGTCACGAACTCCATTAAGATGATAAAGGAACTCTTCAATCTCACGCGGATAAATATTCTCGCCTCCACGTATAATCATATCCTTAATACGTCCTGTAATACGGAAGTTACCGTTTTCGTCCATGATACCCAGATCTCCCGAGTGCAAGTAACCGTTTTCATCAATAATCTCAGCAGTAGCCTTCGGATTCTTATAGTATCCTTTCATTATAATGAAGCCTTTGCAGCACATCTCTCCCTGAGTTCCAACCGGAACCTCTTTATTTGTTTCCGGATCCAATACTTTGACATCAACATACTCATAATTGCGACCTACCGTCGTATATCTAACCCCTTCCGGATCATCAATGCGTGTCTGAGTCATTCCAGGAGAAGACTCTGTCAATCCGTACACGCTGGTTACGCGCAGGTGCATCTTTTCTTGAACTTTTCGCATCAACTCAATTGGACAAAGGGCCCCAGCCATAATACCGGTTCTCAGACTTGTAAGATCAAACATATTGAACATAGGATGATTCAGTTCCGCAATAAACATTGTCGGTACACCGTAAAGTGCCGTACAACGTTCCTTATGAACTGAAGCCAACGTCACCAATGCATCAAATCTCTCTACCATGACTTCCGTACATCCGTGCGTCAGACAATTCATAGTGGCAAGCACAACACCAAAGCAATGGAACAAAGGAACACAGACGCAGAGCTTGTCTTCATTTGTGAAATTCATATGTTCTCCAGTCAACAATCCATTATTCGCAATATTGTAATGCGTCAGCATAACACCCTTTGGAAATCCTGTAGTACCGGAAGTATATTGCATATTCACAACATCGTGACAATTTACAGATTTACGAAGTCTGTCGAATTCGTCATCTTCGGTATTTTCGCCTAAGAGCAATACCTCAGAGGTATTATACATACCACGGAATTTCTCCTGCCCAATATACACTACGTTCTTCAGGGTTGGAAAATTATCGCTTTGCAGATGTCCGCGTTGACAGGTTCTCAACTCAGGTAACATAGTATAAGTCATATCCACATAGTTACTCTCCCATGTACCGTCAGTCAGACATAGAGTATGCATATCCGAGTCCTTCACAATATACTCCAATTCACTCTGCTTATAATTGGTATTTACAGTAACACATACCGCACCAATTTTCGCACAGGCATATAGAAAAGTAAGCCAATCTGGTACATTCTGTGCCCAAAGGCCCACATGAGTCCCTTTTGTAACACCAATGGCTATAAGTCCCTTGGCCATATCGTCAACTCGTGCGTTGAATTCCTTCCAAGTAAATCTCAAGTCACGATCCGAGTAGACTACATATTCTTTATCAGGTGTATGTTCAGCCCAATACTCCAAGTAATCTCCCAATGTTTTTTCAGAAAGCTGTACCATATTCTTAAATAGGAGTATAAACTACAGCCAGAATTTTAGCTTTCTGGCTATTGAAGCCGTGAACATGATGTTTCACTATCGAATCGTAATAGATGCTGTCTCCCTTCTTCAAGAGATAAGTCTGCTTACCATAATTTATCTCAACCTCACCTTCAAGAACATAAATAAACTCTTCTCCCTCATGAGTTGAAAGAGCATAAGTATCATTATTTGTAGGTAGTATATCAATTACAAATGGCTCCAAATGACGATTTTCTTTTCCTTCAGAAAGAGAGTGATACGCCATATTATCATGACCGTCAGTAGCGTGATTAGAAAATCTTACACTATCCTTACTATCTTCATTACGGCTTATTACAGCACCCATGCCTTTTGAATCATCCAGGAAAGTTCCCAGTCGGACTCCTAATACTCGAGCAATCTTTATCAGAGGTGCCAATCCTGGCAGTGGGCCTCCGTCTTCAATTGACTTTATTTGTTCTAGAGGCAGTTGAGAACGTTCTGCCAAAACCTCTACTTCCATCATTTTCGATTCTCTCAAAGAGCGGATCTTACTTCCAACAGAAACTTTAGTACTCATTTATCAATTTTTTTGGATATGTAGAACATCATTGTTTTTCAACCACAAAAGTAATAAAAACAGATGAAGTTCTGCAGTATATAACAAACAATACAAAATTTAAGAAGTTGTCATGAATATATAGCAGTTATTGCAGGCTGTTTCTTGAATCTATTATTTAATAATTAAATAGTCATGTTTTTATCAAAAAAAAGAGGCCTTTTATTAGCTCTTAGGTGACAAAAAAGTGTTATCTTTGTGTGTTCTGCAAAGTCACTTGCAGAGTACTTAAATAACGATAATATATCATTTAAATGGACGAAGAATTGCTAAAAGAAAAGAACACTTATTCAGCCCAAAACATCCAAGTACTTGAAGGTCTTGAAGCGGTGCGCAAACGCCCTGCCATGTATATTGGCGATATAAGCGAAAAAGGTCTCCATCACTTGGTTTATGAAGTTGTCGACAATTCAATAGATGAGTCAATGGCGGGATATTGCACTCATATAGAAGTCGCAATTAATGTTGACGGTTCTATTTCCGTACAAGACAATGGACGTGGTATTCCTGTTGACATGCACCTAAAAGAACATCGTTCAGCATTGGAAGTCGTAATGACAGTCCTTCATGCCGGCGGTAAATTTGATAAAGGATCATATAAAGTATCCGGAGGTCTCCACGGCGTAGGTGTATCTTGCGTAAACGCACTCTCATCAAAAATGGTTACTGAGGTATTCCGCTACGGCAAGGTCTATCGTCAAGAGTACGCTTGCGGCAAACCGGTCACCGGAGTTGAAGAAGTTGGAGTATCCGACATAAACGGTACTCGCCAGACATTCTGGCCTGACAAGAGTATTTTCATCACAACAGAATATAAATATGAAATCTTAGCAACCAGAATGCATGAGTTGGCATTTCTTAATGCGGGATTGACAATAACCCTTACAGACAATCGTGTAATGATAGACGGTCAACCCAAAAAGAATGTCTACCATTCAGAAGACGGCCTTAAAGAGTTTGTAAGCTATATCGATGAAAACAGAGTTCATCTTGTTAATGAACCGATATATCTGAATACAGAGAAACAGGGCGTTCCTATTGAAGTAGCCATATTATACAATACTGAATACAAAGAGAATATACGTTCCTTCGTCAATAACATCAATACTATTGAAGGTGGAACTCATTTGGTTGGTTTTAGAACAGCACTTACACGTACACTTAAAAAGTACGCCGATGACAACAAGTTCCTTGAAAAGGCCAAAGTAGAGATTGAAGGTGAAGATTTCCGCGAAGGTCTTACTGCAGTAATATCTGTCAAGGTTGCCGAGCCGCAATTCGAAGGCCAGACCAAAACGAAATTAGGCAACAGTGAAGTTGCCGGTGCGGTTCAGCAAGCCGTAGGTGAAGCTCTGCTTTATTATTTGGAAGAGCATCCCAAGGAGGCTAAGATGATTGTAGAAAAAGTCGTCTTGGCAGCCCAAGCTCGCGTAGCTGCCAGAAAAGCACGTGAGAGTATACAGCGTAAAAGCCCTCTCAGCGGTAGTGGGCTACCAGGAAAACTGGCTGACTGCGCTGATAAGGACCCTGCAAACTGCGAATTGTTCATTGTCGAGGGAGACTCCGCCGGAGGTTCCGCTAAACAAGGACGTGACCGTCACACTCAAGCTATTCTACCTATTCGTGGTAAGATCTTCAATGTAGAGCGTGTTATGTGGCACAAAGCTTTCGATCACGAGGAAGTCAATAATATCATTCAAGCATTGGGCGTTCGCTTCGGACTAGATCCAGAGGACTCCAAACAGGCCAATTATGACAAGTTACGTTATTACAAGGTAATTATCATGACCGATGCCGATGTCGATGGATCGCACATTGACACATTGATAATGACATTGTTCTTCCGTTATATGCCCGAGCTGATCGAAAGGGGACATCTATACATAGCTACTCCTCCACTTTATCTCTGCACAAAGGGTAAAGTCAAAGAGTTCTGCTACGACGACGTACAGCGCCAGCGCTTTATTGACCAATACGGTGGTGGATTGGAACAAAATATCGCTACTCAGCGCTATAAAGGTCTTGGCGAGATGAATCCTGAGCAACTTTGGGATACTACAATGAATCCTGAAAACCGCTTGCTCAAGCAGGTTCAGGTAAGAGATGCTGCTGAGGCTGATCACATCTTCTCAATGCTGATGGGCGAAGATGTAGGTACACGCAGAGAGTTCATCGAAACAAATGCAACCTATGCGAATATCGATGCATAATCAATAGCATATAATGCATAAAAAAAGACGTCACGAAATGATGTCTTTTTTTATTAGCACTCAGAATAGAATCCAACCAAAACAACAAAGGACCGAGTAAAAATACCCAGCCCTATATTATTTCCAATTAATGAAAAAGGCCTTATTAAAGCTTAGCGATCTGTGCGCAAAGCTTAGACTTGATATTAGCCGCCTTATTTTTGTGAATAAGGTTAGTCTTGGCCATCTTATCGAGCAGCTTCTGTACCTTTGGGTATATAGCTAATGCCTCTTCCTTGTTGGTCATAGCGCGAAGTGCGCGAACGGCATTACGCATGGTCTTTGCATAATAACGATTGTGCAGTCTTCTCTGTTCGCTCTGTCTGATTGCCTTCAAGGCTGATTTGTGATTTGCCATTATTAAATCAATATTTTATTTGTTCATTAGTAGCGCGTATGAGAGTCGAACTCATCTTGCAAGAATGAAAATCTTGAGTACTAACCGATATACGAACGCGCCATCATTCCTGATTAAGCCCAGGCGGCTGCCATTAAGCGGATGCAAAAGTAGCGACTTTTTCCTAAATGACAAATAATCCGCTGGATTTTTTTGTAACTTCGCTAACAATTAACTCATATATCCAATAATCATGTGGCAAAAAGAGCAAGGAATTCTTTTAAGCACCATTCGGCACAATGACAAGACGAGTGTGGTTCATATTTTTACCAAGAGCCACGGGCATGTATCTTTTATCTTTCATTTGGCAAAAACCGGGAAAAGTGTTGCTAGAAACACCTTGTTGCAGCCATTGACACAAATAGAATTCGATACACAATACATACCCACCAACAGCCTACAACAATTCAGAGAACCCAAAAACAGTTCACCTTATACAGATATCCCATTTAATCCTGTCAAAAGAGCAGTTGCATTGTTCATTTCCGAATTTCTATCTTACTCTCTAAAAGAAGAATCAAAAAATGAGAGGTTGTTTAATTACATAGAAAATTCAATAAACTGGTTAGACGGGTCGTCTAACTTTAGTAATTTCCATCTGATATTTATGATTGGAGTAACACAGTTTTTAGGCATTTGCCCAAACTCAGACAACTATTTACCGGGTTCTTTCTTGGATCTTCAGAACGGTGATTTTTCTAAAGAGGAACCTTCTCATAACGATTATCTTTCAGCTGAACTATCATACAAATTTGCCCTACTCCTGTCTTCAGAGTATGACAATATGGACAACGTACCTCTGACTCGCCAAGGACGTATTCAAATGCTTAACTGCATGAATGAATACTTCAAACTGCATATCCCGTCATTTCCCACACTGAAATCTATAGAAATATTGGAAAGCATCTTTGAGTAATCAAAAGACACTTTCCAATATTCTTATTTGCAAATTATAATACTATTTACAGAGAGTTCAAAACAATTTTTTAGTTAGCAGAAGATCTTAAAGATTTTAACTGCGACAGTATTGATGAGTTACGCTGATATACCGGTTTTGACTCCATTGCATCAATCAGTGCAGCATTGTTCAAATCCTCATCATCCAGTTCCAACAGATATAATACCTTTTTGTCTACTCTATCTCCGTATATATTCTCGATAAGATCGTCTGTAGACTCCTCTGATTCATCCACCATAGGAATATTGCTCATTCCGAATCCTGTAGCCAGGACAGTTATCTTTACGCCGTCCTCAAGTTCTTCATCATTAGCAAGTCCCCAGATAACTTCAATATTCTTATCCTCAAACTTGTCCATGAAATGACGGACTTCATTCATCTCTTCCAAAATAAGTTGATGTTCCTTTTTTGTACTTTGATATATATTGAACAAGAGTTTCTTTGATTTATAAATATCGTTGTTATACATCAAAGGAGAGTTTAGAGCGGCTTCGAATGCCTGATTAACCCTATTTTCTCCACTTGCCTGGCCTGTACTCATAATTGCCACACCACCATTTCTCAATATCTTATTTACATCACGGAAATCAAGATTGATAATACCTCGACAAGTAATCAACTCGGCAATACTCTTGGTTGCAGTAGTCAAAGTCTCATCAACCATCTTAAATCCCTCTGCAACGTTATAGTTAGGATATATCTCCAACAACTTTTCATTACTTATTACCAATAATGCATCAACATATTCAGACATGGCCTTTACACCCAAGAGAGCCTGTTTAATTTTAGGAC
>CAZYFO010000022.1:9870-26694 GCA_964646955.1 uncultured Bacteroidaceae bacterium
TCAACATATTCAGACATGGCCTTTACACCCAAGAGAGCCTGTTTAATTTTAGGACGCTGCTCAAACTTAAATGGTATAGTGACAATACCAACGGTCAGCATACCTTCTTCCTTTGCAACGCGAGCTATGACAGGAGCGGCACCGGTACCGGTTCCGCCCCCCATTCCGGCAGTGATGAAAACCATCTGAGTATCATCCTTAAACTGGGCACGAATATCTTCAATACTCTCTTCAGCAGCCATTCTGGCTACCTCAGGATCATTACCTGCTCCAAGTCCCTTAGTTATGGAACGTCCCAATTGCATCTTAATTGGTATTTCAGAATCAACCAATGCCTGCTGATCCGTATTGGCAATCACAAATACCACATCATGAATGCCCTCTTTGTACATGTTTTTGACAGCATTTCCGCCTCCGCCGCCTACGCCGACAACCTTAATTATCTTACGAGAGGTTGTAGGGAACCCGAATGGCAATATCTCTTTATCTTCAAAAGACTTTATATTCTCTTCCATAATTTTCAGCTATTAAATTATTGAACATCCTCAAAAAATTCCTCACTTGACTGCACCATACGGTCAAACATAATCTTAAAATAATTCTTCTTCTTTTTGCTGCCCTTATTTGTATCATCAACAGATTCTTCTTTCTTTTCCTGTTCATGTTTCTGTTGCTTAGTCAGAGCTTCTGCTTTACGGCGTTCCTCTTCACGACGATCCCGTTCCTGTTGGGCACTCTCTCCATTATCATCGAAGAGAGTTGCAGTCTTCAAGTCTTTTTCCTGTTCTGGAGTAATATCATCAATACCCTCAAAAGCAGGAAACTCGCAACAGTTTGTCTGGTTTTGGGACATAATAGCCAATAGTGAAAGTTGTGAACCGTCATTCTTTCTCCATTTAGGCTCTGCCCATTCAACCCCTTGAATAGGCTCACAAACGATGCGAGGTGCACGTAGTGTTGGCATTATCTTAACAAATGCTTCATCCAATCTTCTAAGATTCGATCCTCCGCCTGTCAGTATTATTCCGGAATAAAGTATATCATAAAGGCCACTCGCCTTTATCTGATGCGCAATATTTCGTAGTATCTCTTCATTACGAGCCTCAATAATCTCACCTATCTCTTTTAAGGAGATTGTTTTATTACCTACTTTGGTAGTATCGGCATTCTCCAGATTATTTATAATATTACATAGGCCATATGTAACTTTCAACTTCTCTGCCTCATCAGGCTCTATCTGCAATACAGTGGCCAGATCCTTTGTTATGAGCACGCTTCCAAAAGGAATAACTCTAAGATACCTAAGCATTCCGTTGTTATAAACGGATACGGCGGTAGTTTCAGCTCCGTAATCAACCAGGACGCAGCCTTGTCTCTTTTCATCATCAGTAAGTGCCACTTCCGCCTCGGCAAGCGGAGTGACATATCCGTCCAATACTTCAAAAGAAGCCATACCAAAACATTTACCAATGTAATCGGCTATCTGCGATTTCAGCACAATATTCAAATAGTTACCAACTAAATCATTACAAGCTACTCCTATAGGTTCCGTCTCAGCGGATTTCTTACTGTTAACTCCATACTCCTGTGATTCCAGATGGAATTTATCATATCCTGGAATCACCTGGTCCTCACACTCGGAAAACATCTGGTCAATAACGTCAGATGTAACTACCGTCTCTTCTTCAAAATGGCGTGACACTGTTGAATATACAGACTTAATTGACTGGCAGTTATATCCTATAACTACTTGCAAGACCTTAGCATTCAACTGGTTTTCCAGTTTGGTAATAACCTCCACAATGGCATTAGCCGTCTTATCAAGGTTATATACCGCACCATGATGGATGCACGATGTAGATGAAGTGGCGGCATAGGCCATTACCTTAAATGAGCCATCTGCCTGCTTGTATCCGGCTGCTCCTGAGATTTTTGATGAACCGAGTTCAATCGCTACCGTTAATTTATCTGTTTCCATATTTCGTTATTGTTTTCTTTTACATACCACCTGTTTGTCATAAGCTACACTTATGGACGAGTATTTACTCCAACCTATAACATCAAGACCTTTTTTATAGAATTTGTATAGTCTGTCAAATTTATTCTCGATATCCACTGCTTCACCTATCAACAGCAGATGTCCTCCAACACGAGGTACCAATGTTATCTCTTCATCGGAAGAGACCGATATCTGTACTATTTGCGATTTCCAAAATTCAGACTCGTTAATAACACTAATAAGATACATCAACTCTTTCTGTGCATATTCCTTGCTGATATTTCCAGTAGCTACAGGCAAATTAACCACTATAGAAGCACTATTCAATATTTCACCATGGCTATCGAGATAATAGTCTTGCCCCATATTGTTTTTCACTCGTAATATTGGAACTCGACTCTTTAGTTTTATCTTAATCTTACCACCTATCGTCTTGAAACATTGAGCGTCGGCTATTAATGAATTTGATAGAAACATCCGTTCCATCTCTTCTGTATCTATCTCATCTATGGGTCTGTCGGTAGGATTCATACCACGTCTTTTCAACATATTCATAACCATAGTCTCGCTTATTAGGTTATAATGAAGACTGTCATAGACATCTACATCTATTCCCTTGCATATTATCCGGACATCAGGCTTTTTTGTCAACGAAAAAAGCGAGAATCCCAAATAGGAGATAAACAGCAATGCGACCAATATGGTTATTAACTTCCTCATCTCAAGATTACTTTCTCTTAAGTATATCAGTTATCTTTCCCGAAAAATCCTCCAAATTGCCTGCACCCACAGTAACCAGAACCTCAATGTCTCGTTTTAGCGATTCTACCAATGGAAGAACCTCATCTAATGAAATGATTTTCTTGCATACTCCTGATTTCATATTATCGGCTATGAGTTTACTGGTTACTCCGGGTATCGGAACTTCACGCGCCGGATAAATATCCACAAGATAGACCTCATCAAATAGTGATAGGCTATCGGCAAATTCTTTATAGAAATCTCGCGTTCTGGTATAAAGGTGAGGCTGAAATATCGCGGTAATCTTCTTACCGGCATATAATTCTCGTACGGATAATGCACACTGACGTAGCTCAGCCGGATGGTGAGCATAATCACTCACATACACCACACTGTCGGATTTTAGATGAAAATCGAAACGACGGTCACATCCACGGAACGTAGACATTCCCTTGCGTATGGCATCATCACTAGCCCCGCTCAACTGGGCCATTGCAATTGCTGCCACTCCGTTTTCGATATTGATACGTACAGGAACACCCAATTCTATATCTTTGATACATCCCTTTGGAGAAACAAAGTCAAATCTTATCTCACCGTTTCCAATCCTTATGTTTTCTGCATAGAAATCTCCTTTATCTATGGAATATGTATATAGAGTGACTCCTTTCTGTAACTCAGGGTTCAGTTTTTCGGTCAGCCCGTAATGCAATATCAAGTCGCCCCCTTCTTGTATTAGAGATGCATAATGATGAAAACTTTCCACATAATTCTCATAAGTACCATAGATATCCAGATGGTCGGCATCCATCGCTGTTATTACAGAGCGCAATGGTCTGAGATGATGAAATGATCTGTCGAATTCATCGGCCTCAATAACCACGTAATCACTTTTGTTGCTCAGCAATAAATTGCTCTGGTAATTCTTGGATATTCCTCCCAAGAAGGCATTACATCCTTCAGGCATCTGATTCATGATATGAGCGGTCATTGTCGAAGTCGTAGTCTTACCATGAGTACCTGCCACGCAAAGTCCGCTCAGACTGCGTGTCAACGTCCCCAATACTTGAGCACGTTTCTGAATATCAAATCCCCCGGTTAAGAACCAATTCAACTCAGTATGGTCCTTTGGAATGGCAGGAGTATATACAATCAGGGTAGAGTTCGGATTCTTACAATAATCCGGGATCAGATAAATGTCATCTGTATAGTGAATAGACGCACCTTCCGCTATAAGTGTATTTGTCAATTCACTCGGAGTCTTGTCATAACCTGCAACCCTTTTACCATTCACCATAAAATAGCGAATAAGAGCACTCATACCTATACCACCTGCTCCGATGAAATAGACCGATTCAACCTTTTCCAATGTCAACGTTTCCATATTATTTCGATTATTCATCACTTTTTCCTGCCAATCTCAATATCTCTCTCGCAATAACATCGGCTGAATCACGTAATGCCAACTTGCCGATATTCTCACTCAACTTCGATAACCTCTCTTTATCCTGTACCAAAGAAATAGATGCCGGAATTAGTTCCTTACGTGCCGCAACATCCGCAATATGAATTGCTGCATCCTTGTTAACCAATGCCATGGCATTCTTGGTCTGATGATCTTCTGCTACGTTTGGTGAAGGCACCAGGATAGTAGCCTTGTTCAACAGACAAAGTTCCGATATAGAACCGGCACCGGCCCGCGAGATAACTAAGTCAGCTGCACTATAGGCAATGTCCATGTTAGAGACAAAATCCATTGGGAAAAGATTAGATACCGGCTGTTCTTTTTCAAGACGAGACTTCATCTCTTCGAAGTAAAGCTTGCCTGTCTGCCAAACAAATTGAACATCCTTGGATATTCTTATTAGATCCAAATTTGACATAACACTCTCATTAAGAGTTCTGGCTCCCAGACTACCACCTATTATGAGTATGATTTTCTTCTCAGCATCAAGTCCCATCATTTGCGCAGCCTGAGGACGGGAGACCTTGTTTTCAGTCAGATTTTGTCTAACTGGATTTCCCGTAAGAATTATCTTTTCCGCTGAGAAGAAGCGTTCCATTCCTTCGTAAGCGACACATATTCTTTCAGCCCTTTTTGCTAAAAGTTTATTTGTTACTCCGGCAAAAGAGTTCTGTTCTTGAATCAATGTAGGAATACCCATACGTCCTGCCATCCTAAGGGTTGGGCCACTGGCATAACCTCCCACACCAACTGCAACATCCGGTTTGAAGTCACTTATTATTTTACGAGCCATAATCTGACTTCTCATCAGTTTAATGATTACGGATATATTCTTAAAAGGATTCTTTCTATTAAAGCCACTGATAGGCAATCCCTTTATCTCATAACCGGCATCGGGTACACGTTGCATTTCCATTCTGCCTTCCGCTCCTACAAAGAGTATCTTGGCATCAGGCCTTAATGCCTTGACAGCATTAGCAATAGAGATTGCGGGGAATATATGTCCACCCGTACCTCCTCCACTGACAATCACTCTAATATTATCTTTCATAAGATCCATTTTTAACCATTACCAAATTTTTCTTCTTCCTGATTTATAATTAGCGACAAATCAGATTCTTCAGAGGTACTTCCTACATTCTGGGCAGATTTCTCCTCTTCCAAACTATTACTGACCCCAAGAATAATACCAATGTATATGCAACTTAACAAGACCGATGTACCGCCCTTACTTATTAGAGGCAGCGGCTGACCTGTAACAGGAATTAGTCCTACAGCTACTGACATATTAATCAATGCTTGCAGCCCAAGCATCAACGATATTCCCATTGTAAGGTACGCAGGATACTTCTTTTTACATTTACTTGCAATCTTACCCGCTCGGAACATAAGAAGAATGTAAAGAAACAGTACCAGAATACCACCAACCATACCCAATTCTTCAATTATTATTGCATAAATGAAGTCACAACTGGCCTCCTGTACAAAGTCTCTTTCATCGGAGTTGCCAGGACCCTTACCGAATATGTGACTGGTAGCTATCGCAATATTGGCGTGAGTCTCTTGAGGTTTGTCTTTTGCAGTGGTAAGCGCATATTCTCTTGGAGACTGTTTCTGCTCTCCGGCTGCAAAATCCAATACTCTAGCCTGCCAAGTGGTGGCTCGTTCAGGAAGCGGTAATTCTGCAAATTTGGTAGGAGGGATTAATAACATCATTCCTCCAATGAGGGCCACGCAGCCAAAACAAACCGCCAAAAGTATTCCAATTCTCTTCCAACTAACACACCCTATTATCATCATTATCAATACTATTGTTCCCAAAAGTATTGCCGTTGACAGATTTTCCAACAATATTATTCCGCAAAACGAAGCAGTCAATATAACAATCTTCCAAAAAGTCTGTATCTGACTCAGTTCATCATTAACCTTCATTTTTGAGAGCCACGAAGCAACTGTCATTATTACGGCAAGCTTAGCCAATTCTGAAGGTTGAAGGTTAATTATCCCCAAATTTACCCAACGTTCTGCAGAATCCGAACCACGCCCCTTCAAAAACAGATAGCCCAAAAGTATAGCAGAAACCGGAATAAAGATATAAGGTACTATTTTATACCACTTATAGTTTAATCTATGAATGGCATACATAAAACTTAGCCCAATTGTAAGATGGACACAATGTCCTAGTATTGGAGTCCAATAGTTATCGCGTCCAAATGTCAGACGGCTACTGGCACTGAACACCTCAATAATAGATATTGTCGAAAGTAGCAATACTATTATCCAGATAGTCAAGTCACCTCTTAAAAAGGGATTGGTATCCTTAGTCTTAATCTCCTCTTCTTCCATCAATGTTACATCTCAATACATTATAAAAATACTGTCTCGTTATAAAGCCCTTACACAGGCTTTAAATTGGTCTCCTCTATCCTCATAGTTTTTGAACAGATCAAAACTTGCACAGCACGGACTGAGCAGTACAATCTGTCCTTTCAGAGCCATTTGTTGAGCAGCCGAAACTGCATCCTTCATAGACTGAACATCTGAAACAGGAAGACCAAATCCATCAAAGAAATCATGAAGCTTCTCATTATGCAGTCCCATATAAACTAATCCACTGCACTTTGCCCTAACCAAATCGGCAATCTCATTATAGTCATTTCCCTTATCCTTACCTCCGAGAATCAGAACCGTTTTCACAGGCATACTCTGAAGAGCATACCAGCAGCTATTGACGTTTGTAGCTTTAGAGTCATTTATATAATCAACTCCGTTTACACGAGCAACCCTCTCCAACCTATGTTCTACTCCGGAAAATGTCTGAAGAGCCATTCTGATAGTCTCATCCTTGATACCGGCAATGTTAGCGGAGATACCTGCAGCCATGGAATTATACAGGTTATGTTTACCATTCAATGACAGGGATTCCTGTTCCATATTGAATGCATAAGGTTTGTCGAAATATAGTGTTCCATCCTCAACATAAGCAGCCACGCCATCACTCTTTACTTCGGAAAAAGGATATAGTGTTGCCTTCAGACCATATTTATGCAGTTCTCTGGTGATGATTGGGTCATCATTCCAAAATACAAAAGCATCATCTTTTGTCTGATTGCGTATTACACGCATCTTTGCATCCACGTAATTCTGCATCTTGTAATCATAACGGTCCAAGTGGTCGGGAGTTATATTCATCAGAACGGCAATATCCGCCTTGAACTCGAACATATCATCCAACTGAAAACTGCTGAGTTCTATGATATAGTAATCATGTTGCTGTTCCGCAACCTGCCAAGCTAAGCTACTGCCAATATTTCCGGCCAGACCGACATTTATTCCTGCCATCTTGAAGATATGGTATATGAGTGATGTAGTAGTAGTTTTGCCGTTACTGCCGGTAATACATACCATCTTCGCATCCGAGTAACGTCCGGCGAACTCTATTTCGGAAATAATCGGAATATCTCTTTCCATTATTTTCAAAATAATCGGGGCGTTATTAGGAATACCGGGGCTCTTAATAACTTCATCGGCAGCCAATATGCGCTCTTCGTCATGATGTTTTTCCTCCCACTCAATAGAGCGTTTGTCAAGTTCATTCTTGTAATACTCCTTGATTTCCGACAAGTCCGTAACGAACACGTCAAAATCTTTCTTCCGGGCCAATATAGCTGCTCCGGTGCCACTCTCCCCCGCTCCAAGAATAACAATCTTCTTTTTCATATTTATCTGATTTTCAATGTCAAAATAGTCAATGCTGCCAAACCGATACTAATAATCCATGACCTTAATGTAATTTTAGTCTCTAACTGCAGCTTATTGTCATGTCCCTTAAAAAATACCGAACAGCCGGGATCCGTGCTCTGGACCTGAGACATACTGGTGCGAAAATGGTCATGAATGGGGGTACGTTTCCAAATACGTCGATGAACACCTTTCATCTTTCCGGTCTTATAATAAAGGCGTTGCAATATTACTGAGATGCTCTCAAGCAAAAATATGCCGCAAAGAATAACCAGCAATAGTTCCTTGTGAATACACAAAGCCGATACGGCAATAATACCTCCAATAGTAAGGCTTCCGGTATCTCCCATAAAGATCTGTGCCGGATATGAGTTATACCACAGAAAACCGACTAGAGCACCAACAAAAGCACAGAGATAGACCACCAATTCCTGACTCCCCGGAACATACATCAGATCAAAGTGACTCGCCGTCACCACATTGCTTGACACATAGGCCAAGATGCCGATGGCAATACCAATTATTGCCGAATTTCCCGCCGCCATACCATCCATACCGTCATTCAGATTAGAACCGTTCGATACGGCAGTAACAACAAATATCGTCAAAAGAACAAAGAATATCCAACCTGCCTGATATTTGTAATTTTCGCCCAACCAGTCAAACATATCGGCGTAATTCAAGTTATGATTCTTGAAGAACGGAATAGTTGTCCTTGTAGATTTGACATCAGGTGTTTTCACTACTATCTCAATATTGTTTTCAATTTTCGTACTAACCCTCTCATTTATTACAACCTCAGGACTATATCTCAGAGTCAATCCAACAATAAGCCCCAAAATAACCTGCCCAAGAATCTTTAACCATCCGTTGAGTCCATCCTTGTTTTTCTTAAAGGTCTTAATGTAATCATCAGCAAATCCAATAGCACCTAGAATTACAGTTGTTACCAGCATCAAAAGCATATAAATATTATCCAGTCGTCCAACCAACAGGCAAGGAACTATTATTGCAACTATAATAATAACTCCACCCATAGTAGGTACTCCTACCTTTTTTACATTGAAAGGATCCAGTTTCTCATCTCTCTGCGTCTCAGTAATTTGATGTTTCTTCAGATAGTTAATGAATGTTTTTCCGAACCATGCGGATATAACTATAGAAACTACAAGCGCAAATATGGCCCTAAAAGTAACATAGGTAAATACCCCTGCACCGGGTATATTCATTCTAGACTCAAAAAATTGAAACAGGCTGTATAACATAATTCTACTTTTTATTCATTTAACTACCTTTCGAAATCACCTTTCTACCCCCCCCTCTAAAATGACTCCCTCACCACTTCCTTATCATCAAAATGATGTTTGACTCCGCACACCTCCTGATAATCCTCGTGACCTTTTCCTGCAACAAGAATGACATCGCCCTCACCTGCCAGCATACAAGCTGTCTTGATTGCCTCATTTCGGTCAACTATTGTAATGACCTTTTTCATGTCTTGAGCAGTCAACCCCGCCAACATATCATTGATTATATCCTGAGGTTGCTCGAAACGCGGATTATCGGATGTGATGATTACCTGATCACTGTACTTAACGCTCTCTTGTGCCATCAGCGGACGTTTTCCCTTATCTCTGTTTCCTCCTGCACCGACGACTGTAATAATTCTGCCTTTTCCTGACATTACATCCACAATTGTGGTCAAAACATTTGTCAATGCATCAGGAGTATGTGCATAATCGACTATTGCAGTAAACCCTTTTGGCGAACGCAACGCATCAAAACGGCCATTTACAGGGACAAGTGTACTCATTACTGTCAACACATCTATCGGCTTCTTTCCCAACATGCATGCAGCACCGTAAACTGCCAACAGATTACTTGCATTGAATTTACCTATGAAGCGCATAAACACCTCTTGACCATTGATATCAAGCAGCATACCGTCAAAGTTCGACTCTAATATACGTCCCTTGAAGTCACTGATACTGCGCAAAGAATATGTGGTAACCTTAGCTTTTGTATTTTGAACCATAACCAATCCATTCTTGTCATCTAAATTTGTTACCATAAAAGCGTCTTTCCCAAGAGAGTCAAAGAACATCTTTTTTGCCTTCAGATAGTTTTCGACCGTTAGGTGATAATCCAAATGGTCACGGGTCAAGTTAGTAAAAATGCCACCGGCAAAAGTTAATCCTCCAATACGTTTCTGAGCAATGGCATGTGAGCTGCACTCCATAAATACATACTTACAACCCTCATCTGCCATACGTCCCAACAGAGCATTGAGCGTAACGGCATCCGGAGTAGTATGATCTGCTGCAAGAGGTTCATCGTCAATATAATTACATACTGTAGAGAGTAAGCCACATTTATAACCGAACTTACGGAACATATTGTAAAGGAGTGTTGCAATTGTAGTTTTCCCGTTTGTTCCGGTGACACCTACCAGTTTAATCTTCGAAGTAGGATTACCGAAAAAGCAGGTGGATATCGGGCCCACCACATCTTCGGAATTCTTTACTTGAACATAAGTAACATTTTCATTCATCTGTTCAGGCAATACCTCACAAACAACGGCGATTGCACCTTTTTTCACAGCCATACTAATATATGTATGCCCGTCGACCTTTGTGCCGCGCATTGCCACAAACAAATCTCCTACTGAGATTTTTTGTGAGTCCAACTGAATGCCGGTAATATCAACCGACCCTTCACCTACTACTTTTATTACCTCACTACCTTTAAGTAAATCAATTAGTTTCATAGCCGTCAATAGTTACATTCTTAATGTTATTGTTATTCTATTACCCCTGCTAAAAAGAGAACCGGGTTGGAGACTCTGAGATGAAACTCTTCCCACCCCGCTCATGCTAACCTCAAGTCCAATACTTTCAAGCAAATATAAAGCATCCGATGCTCCCATCCCAACAACATTTGGAATCATGTTATTACGATAATTTCTGGCAGTCATTACCAGATCACCGGAGTCACGGCTGGCTGTGCCCCAAACACTATCCTTACGAACTTTATCTTTGTTTTTCCATTCAGATTTTATTCCAAGTTCTTTCAATACAAAATTTGACTTTGAAAGATCTCCGGAAAGTACCCTTGGTAACTTTTCCCCTACTGTGTCAACCGCCTCACTAATATCTCTCATATTGTTGCTTGCCATTATTTTTTGAGATATCTCGTGAAATATAGGACCGGCATAACCACCTCCCGATGCAACTCCACCCTCTGTCCTTAGAGAAACAAAACAGGTATATTGAGGTTTGTCGGCAGGAAAATATCCACAAAAAGAGAGTAAATAATTTGTTCTGCCCGATTTATAACCTGTTGTGCCTTTCGATACCTGGGCAGTACCGGTTTTTCCTGCAACCTTAAAATGTTTTGAGCCTGCCTGTTTAGCCAACCCGTCGCTTACTACAAGTTCAAGCATATATTGAATATTCTTAAGTGTCCCGTCTGAACAGATTTTATTTATTACAACCTCAGTAGGATACTCTTTTATAACCTTACCGTCCTTTTGAACCCGTTTCACTAGTCTTGGAGCCACCATTTTTCCGTTATTGGCAATTGCATTATAAAATGCTAAAGTATTTATGATAGGCAACTGGGAATTATAACCAATCGAAAGCCATGGAACAAAAGTCTTATCATTAGGTCTTGGATTAATTTTTGGAACTGCCGTTCCAACCATTCCCATATCATAATGAATTCCCATAAGTTGAATTACACGATCCACAAACTTTTTCTGCTCTTCGCTAGTGGTGTAATGGTTATAAATCAGTCTGGATGTTCCGATATTTGAAGAGAACATAAGCACCTCCGGAACAGTCAACACTCCGTATCCGCCATCTTTCTTATTGTGATCGGTCATCTCTGAGCCAAAGAATCTGAAACTACCATGATTTGCATCAATACTGTCATCCAGAGAAAACTTTCCGTCATCAAGGGCAATCATCATTGATACGGTCTTAAATGTTGAGCCCGGTTCGTACAGATCCGTTATCGCATTATTCTGAACCTCTAAAAAGCGGTCATCATCTGTTCGTGTCAAACTGGTCATTGCCTTAATATCCCCCGTTTCCACCTCCATTACAACAGCTATTCCAGACAAAGAATTACTCATTGACTCCATCTGCTTGATAAGAGCATTCTCTGCAATATCCTGAATATCCACATTAATCGTAGTTACAATATCGCAGCCATCAATCTGCGGCTTATCGGCAACGACTCTGGATATATTCTGAATTTTCTCCTGATGTCCTATTCCCGGCTTGCCTCGCAATATTGAGTCATAAGAGAGTTCCAGACCATATCGTGCAGCATCTTTAGCACCGAACAAATCACCTAAAGTACGAGTAGCCAAGGAACCGAACGGTTTCTTTCTGGATATTTTCTCTTCATAACTATAGAACCATCCTTCATATTTCGGCTTTAGCCACATAAGCTGCTTTACAGCCTTGAATTGATTATAAGAGAGCGGCTTTCCATTCGGAAGCAGTGCATAATAATGACTTCCGTTATTCTTGCCGGCTCTATAATAGCTGGCCAAATGAGCCTGCGAATACTGAGGAAAAAGTTCATGTATGCCTGCAGCAAATTCATTTAAATAATTTGCAAACAGTGTATCCTTCTTGTATTGATCTTCCTCCCTGCGTTTTTCGTTCCTTTCGCTTGTCCTATAATCGAAATAAATACGATACTGAGGCATGCTGCTTGCCATAAGAAGCCCTTCGTCACTCAATATATTACCACGACGCGGTGGGATGGTCTTGTTCCATTCGACGGAATTTCTTGATACTTCATGCCAATACTGACGTTCTGCAAACATAACCACACCCATCTTGATAATTACGAATATGCCTACAACCACCAATATCAGGAATATTGTGATATACCTACGGGAAGCGGATTTCTGCTCTTTAACTATTTCCTCTGTCTCCATCACACATTTTTTTTAATACGGTAACTTAAACGGAGGCTCTTCTGTTGTACTCAATCCTGAGCCGTTAACGCTGACCACACTCTCGATATATGACGGCTTGCTCTTAGCAGATACATCGCTTGTTGTATTTAGAGCTTGATACTGAACATCAACCAACTCACGTCTCAACTTCTCTATGAATATCTGATCACGCTGGCTGTCATATCTATTGCATATATATAGAATTACAAAAAAGACAATCTCTATCAACAACAGTATCTGCCGTCTGACAAAAGCAGTCACAATAGGTCCACCTCCTATAATCTGCTTGAAACCGCCTTTTTCTTTTGCCATATCTCTATTTTCTCATTGCTATTCTCAACTTCGCACTTCTAGAACGAGGATTAACATTTTGCTCCTCTGCATCTGGAACAATCGGTTTTCCTTCTGTTTTAAAAGGTATATTCCTGTTACCAAAAAAATCAGTTTCAACCTCGCCCTCAATATTACCGCTTCTCATAAGATTCTTAACCATACGGTCCTCAATCGAATGATATGTTATCACAACCAATCTTCCACCGGGATTAAGCATTTTAACCGTACTCTCCAGCATCTCTCTAAGAGCATCAACCTCATGATTCACCTCCATTCGTAAAGCCTGGAACACCTTGGCCATCTCTTTCTTCTCACGTTCACGGCCTATAACAGGACGAACCGATTCCAAAAGCTGGATGGTAGTCTCAATCCTTTTATTCTGACGATGACGACCAATGGCAGCCGCCAATTGACGTCCGTTTTGCAATTCTCCGTACAGATAAAAAATAGATGCTAATTTTTCTTCAGGGTAATCATTTAATAGATCAGCAGCACTGATACCCTCTTTCTGGTTCATGCGCATATCTATTGGCCCGTCAAATCGGAAAGAAAATCCACGGCTGCAGTCATCGAAGTGATGCCATGAAACCCCTAGATCAGCCAGAATGCCATCTACCGTATCATGACCGTAGTAGCTCATAAAATTGCGCATATATCTGAAGTTGCCGTAAACAAAGGTAAACCTACTATCATCGATTATGTTTTTCATCGCATCGGCATCCTGATCAAAACCATACAGGCGCCCTTTGGCACTAAGACGTGAGACAATCTCCCTGGAATGGCCGCCGCCACCAAAGGTAGCATCCACATACACTCCATCAGGATTTAAAACCAGGCCATCTACACTCTGTTTGAGAAGGACCGGCACATGATATGTCTCGTTATCAGTTGTCTGCATAATATGTGACAATTCCGTTTCATTTCGTCATAAAATTCTTGAGCTCACCTGCAAAATCAGCATCCGTCATAAAGTGCTGCTGATTTTCAGCATCTGCAACAGCCGGTGCCCACATTTCTATAGTCTGTTCCATTCCCACGAAAAGAATATCCTGGCTAATACCTACCTTATCCAGAAGATATCTGGGAATAAGCATCCTTCCGCTATTGTCAAGAATAACCTCCTGAGCCTCGGATATCAATTTTCTATACACCATCTGTTGACTTGCATCAAACCGATTAAGTTTAGAACGGACTTTTTCAATTTCCGCCATCCACTGATTCAACGGATAAATTATCAAACAGTTCTCAAAATAGTCCTTTCTGATTATCAATCGTTGTTTATCAGATTCCTGCAATACACGACGAAAAGGAGCCGGTAAAAACACACGGTTCTTCACATCTAATCTCGCTATGTATTGGCCAATAAAACTCATTCTGAAAAATTCTACCGTTTATCGGTTCAAAGATATATATTTTAAACCCACTTTACTCCACTTCTCCCCACTTTTTACAAAAAAGTTATTAACAGACAGCTACTTAGGATAACCGCCTGTTAATCATAAACTTAACATCAACTTGTTAAAGAAGCTGTTAATAATAAGTTATTGATTCTGAGCTATAATCTGCTTCGCACGCTCTAAAGCTTCATTAATATGGTTACAGATATTCTCCTTTCCTAGCAATTCATCAAATCCGGACTTTTCAAGAACATTCATAACCTCTTCGTTAACACCTGAGAGAATGACCTGAATTTTCATACGTTGACACATTCTACAAAGATTGGTCAGGTTATGGACACCGGTAGAATCAATGAAAGGGACCTTTCTCATTCGGATGATTCTAACCTTAGGAGTGTCGCCCATATCACGCATCACCTCCTCAAACTTGTTTGCTACACCAAAGAAATAGGGACCGTTTATCTCATACACCTGAACACCCTCAGGGATAATCAGATTCACGCTCTCATACTGAACGTCATTACCGTCATTCGGATCAATCTCATCACTAATTACAGCAACCCTAGTGGTTTCAGCCATACGTCTCATACACAAGAAACAAGCAATTAGAACACCAACCTCAATAGCCACTGTCAGATCAAAAATCACAGTCAAAAAGAATGTTACCAGCAATACAGTAATATCAGACTTGGGATTTTTAAATATTGATTTAAAACTATGCCATTCACTCATGTTATACGACACCATCACCAGAATACCTGCCAAACAAGACATCGGAATATACTGTACATATGGCATCAAAAACAAGAAAATCAGAGCTAACACGGCGGCATGAATCAATCCTGCAATTGGTGTTCGGCCTCCATTATTAATGTTGGTCATAGTACGTGCAATGGCTCCGGTAGCCGGAATACCTCCAATAAGCGGAGAAACCATGTTAGCAATGCCCTGACCGATAAGTTCCTGATTGCTATTATGGCGATCTCCGGTTACACCATCAGCAACAGTTGCTGATAATAGGGACTCAATAGCACCCAACATAGCAATAACAATAGCAGGAGAAGCCAACCCACGTACACTCTGCCAAGTAATCTTTGGAACCTCAGCGGTAGGAAGAGATGAGTTTATGGAAAAACGGTCTCCTATTGTTTCAATACCTTCAATACCAAGATTCTTCAAAACCAAGCAGAGAAGAGTCATAAATACTATTGCGACTAGAGATCCGGGGATTTTCTTGTTGATTTTAGGGGCAAAAACAATAACCAGGATACTACCT
The DNA here is from genome assembly GCA_964646955.1 of uncultured Bacteroidaceae bacterium. Lineage (GTDB taxonomy): Bacteria > Bacteroidota > Bacteroidia > Bacteroidales > Bacteroidaceae > Colenecus. The sequence continues at coordinate 25,798 of CAZYFO010000022.1, forward strand.
AAACCAACCATAAAAGTCCATGGATTAAAAGTGGAGATATTTTCAAAATAGACGCCCCATTTCCCTATAAAATCAGCAGGTACATCAACAATTTGCAATCCCAACAAATCCTTGATTTGTGTGGCAAAAATAGTCAATGCGATACCGCTGGTAAATCCAACAATAATCGGATAAGGAATATACTTAATTATTGAGCCCAAATGCAATAACCCCATAAGAACAAGAAACGCACCCGCCATAAAGGTAGCCACATAAAGTCCCGGCATTCCGTACTGCTGAATAATACCATAGACAATCACGATAAAAGCTCCGGTAGGGCCGCCAATCTGAACTTTTGTTCCTCCAAAGAACGAAATAATAAAACCGGCTACAATAGCAGTAAGAATGCCGGCTTCCGGTGTAGCACCGGAAGCGATACCAAATGCTATTGCAAGCGGCAAAGCCACTATTCCGACAATTACACCGGCTAATAAATCCGATACGAATGTTGATTTGTTATACTCTTTGATACAATCAAAGAGCTTTGGCTGAAAACCTTGAAATTGCATGTTTTTTCGTTTGAGGCCGCAAAGGTAGTTATTTTTTTATTACAATATTACAAATATACCACCTAACAGCTATCTTTGATTTAAAATTAAAACGAATTATCCATATGTACAACTTTGAACAGATATTCGATTTCTTACGTGAGTGCAATAGCAACAACAACACCGAATGGATGCATGCACACAAGCAGTATTATTTAGAGGCAAAGAATGAATTCCAACATATCTCACAGGAAATATTGGACCGTCTCAGTATAATTGACCCTTCTTTGAAAGGATTGGATGTAAAGCACTGCATATTCAGATTCAACCGCGATATACGTTTCAGCTGGGACAAAAGTCCTTACAAAGA
>CAZYFO010000023.1:0-14364 GCA_964646955.1 uncultured Bacteroidaceae bacterium
TGACTTATCCAATCACCAATTATAAGCACACGGCTACTGCTACTAAGCATAAGATCCAACTCAATATGCCTATGTCCAAAGATAAAATAATTGATAGTAGGATGGGTTTTCAGATAATCTTTAGCATAAACCACAAGATGTTCCTTGTCTTCACCTAAATAAGACTCAACTCCTGTCGCCAAATGTTTCTGCATGCTCTTCTTAGCCCATGAAAGACCGAAGAACATACTCCATCTGGTTGGAAGGCCTGAAAACAGCCATTGACAGAATCTGTTATTGAATATACCGCGTAAAAATCTAAAAGAAAAATCAGGATCACCCATACCATCTCCATGGGCCAAGTAAAACTCCTGACCGTATATCTCAACAGTATAAGGTTCTCTATGTATTATCACTCCGCACTCTCTTTCCAAATAATCATAACACCATACGTCATGATTACCGGCAAAATAATGAACCTCTATTCCACTATCGGTCAATTCTGAGATCTTTCCTAAGAAACGGCTAAACCCTTTCGGAATCACATATTTGTATTCATACCAGAAATCAAACATATCGCCCATCATATATACGGAGGAAGCATTTTCCTTAAGCGAATCCAGAAAACGCACCAGTCTGCGTTCCTGAGTTCTCTTATGCTCTAAAGCCCATGAACCTAAATGAGCATCCGAAATAAAATAGACCTTTTTCATATTTGATTTTTTAGATAAAACCGAGTTCCAGTTTAGCCTCTTCTGACATCATATCCTTGTTCCATTCAGGCTCAAAGACCAGATTGACAATCGTGGACTTGACGCATTCCAATCCATCAACCCTCTGTCTGACATCTTCTACAATGAAATCCGCCAAGGAGCATCCCGGTGCAGTCAACGTCATATCAATGGTGACATTTGCATCATTATCGACATCAACCTTATAGATAAGACCCAGGTCATATACGTTGACCGGAATCTCCGGATCGAAAACCGTCTTCAAAACATTAACGACTTTCTCTTCAATGTCAAATTTTTCGCTCATAAGAATTTATAGTTTACCATTATCCGCATAACTATAGTAGCCGCCTTTGTCAGTAAAGATAATGTGGTCCAACAATGGAATATCAACAGTCTTGCAGGCATCTTTAATCATCATCGTCAGACGGTCATCTTGAGGGCTCGGGTTTTTATTGCCTGAAGGATGATTATGACATAATGCAATAGCTGTCGCTCTATGCAAAAACGCTTCACGCAATACACATCTCAAATCTACAGTAGTATTTGAGATTCCTCCCTGGCTAATCCTGATACTATCCAAGACTCTGGCAGACTGATTTACCAACAGCACATGGCACTCTTCTACCTGCAAGTCCGACATAATTGGATAGAAATAATCGTAAACATCCGAAGATGTTTTTATCTGGAACAGTTCGGAAAGTTTTTCCTCTTTTCTGCGTTTGCCCAATTCGCAAGCAGCCAAGATAGAAATGGCCTTCGCTTCACCTATTCCTTTAAATGAGCAAAGCTCCTCGACGCTTAGTTTTCCCAGTTCAGAAAGACTGTTGCGGCAAGAAGCCATGATCTTTTGAGTCAAAGCCACAACCGAATCTTCTGTGTTTCCTGTGTGTATTAGAATCGCCAATAACTCAGCGTTTGTCAGCGCTTTCGCGCCCTTTTGCCTCATCTTTTCTCGGGGGCGATCCTCTAAGGCCCACTGTTTAAGATTCAGCTTGTCCGGCTTTTTCACTAAATTTATTTATGCCTTAACTCTACCCTGATAAGAACCGTCACGAGTGTCAATCTCAATCAGTTCTCCCTCATTGATGAATAGTGGAACTCTCACCTCTGCACCGGTTTCAACCTTTGCAGGTTTTGTTGCATTGGTAGCAGTATCACCTTTCAATCCCGGTTCTGTATAGGTCACAGCCAAAGTTACCTTTACAGGCAGATCAGCAAACAGGACCTCACCGGATGTAGCATTGGTTACCACCTCAACTACTTCACCTTCTTTCAGATAATCTACACCGTTAATGAGATCTGTCATCAGTGTGATCTGTTCGTAGTTCTCCTGATTCATGAATATGTAACCCATATCATCCTTATATAGATATTGATAGGGACGACGTTCCACTCTAACATCTTCCAATTTGAAACCTATCTGGAATGTACGCTCCAAGATACGGCCATTAGTTACACTTTTAAGTTTAGTACGAACAAATGTATTACCCTTACCCGGTTTAACATGTAGAAAATCAACACAAAAATAAAGATGGCCTTCCAAGTTCACACAAGTGCCATTCTTAATGTCTTGACAAAGAATCATATACCGCTATATATTAATTAATAAATTATTTTGTGACAAAAGTAGTGTATCGGAGTCAAAAGCACAAACTTTCAACAAAAAAAAGGAGTAGTTCTTGGAAGATAAAAAAAAAGAGCCTACTTTTGTAGCCCGAATCCAAAACAGGAAACTAAAAAATATATAATATGAAAAGAACATTTCAGCCGTCAAACCGGAAGAGAAAAAACAAACACGGTTTCCGTGAGAGAATGACTACTGCAAACGGTCGTCGCGTACTTGCTTCACGTCGCGCAAAAGGTCGTAAGAAACTGACAGTTTCCGACGAATATTGCGGAACAAAGAAGTAATCCTAAATGACATAAAAATTGAAGGACGGCCAGAAAAAGCCGTCCTTCAATTTTTATGTCAGGCTCATTAATTTATACAATTAAAAAAGCTACCTTTGCCCAAAGGCGACGATAAGCTTAACTAGGAACAATCCAGGTAAACTCATCTTACGCTCTGATTTTGAATATCATTGAGGATATTTTATTGAATTGATTATGGAAATAAAGAACAGAAATATATTCAGTATTATTGTACAAATAGGGATTATGTTGTTAATCACTATTGTTATTCTATTCATTGTATTTAGGTGGATACACTCTTACACACGTCATGGCGAATACATTGAGGTCCCTGCTGTAATTGGTCTAAATCTTGAAGAAGCTACAGATAGCCTTTCTGCTGTAGGACTAAATATAGAAATCAGTGATTACCGTTATGACGCAGATTTAGAACAAGGAGAAATAATAGAACAACGTCCCAAGATAAGCTCGTTCGTTAAAGAAGGCCACATAATATACCTGACAGTAAACTCCGGAAACGAGCCAATGAAAGTTATCCCGGATGTTGCCGACAACAGTTCTCTGCGTGGTGCCGAATCACGACTTCTCGGTGCAGGATTTAAACTGACGGAACCTACCTACCAAGCCGGAGATAAAGATTGGGTATATGATGTAATTTATAATGGACAATCCGTTCACCCCGGAATGTCTGTTCCCGAAGGATCAACTCTGACGATAGTTGTTGGCAATGGTGATCCCATTCAGAATATCGAGTCTGTCGATTCCATCACAAATATTGAATCAGAATTTTTCGAAGAATAATGATGATTGACTTAGAAGAGGAAATTGAAACATCGGTTGATGACCTAGAGCCTATAGACGATGAAATTCAATTATTCGAGCATTATCGTGTTGTCGCTGATAAGGGACAGACTCTTATCCGTGTAGATAAGTTTCTAATGAACCTTCTTGAACTTGCTTCGCGCAACAGGGTCCAGAAAGCCGCTGATGCTGGAATGGTGATGGCCAATGGGAAACCGATAAAAAGCAGCTATAAGGTCAAGCCTTTTGATGTCATTACCATAATGATGGACCGCCCACGTTACAATAATGAAATCACGCCTGAAGATATTCCTCTGGATATTGTCTATGAAGATGATTGTCTGATGGTGATTAATAAGCCTGCAGGGCTTGTAGTTCATCCAGGTTGCGGAAACTTCCACGGTACTTTGGTAAATGCAATAGCATGGCATCTCAGGGACAATGCGGATTATGACCCCAACAGCCCTCAAGTCGGATTGGTACACAGGATAGACAAGGATACATCCGGACTATTGGTAATAGCAAAAACCCCGGATGCGAAGACCAATCTGGGGCTTCAGTTCTTCAACAAAACTACAAAACGTGCTTACCAAGCCTTAGTTTGGGGAGAGCCGAATCCTCAAGAAGGAACTATTGAGAGTCAGATAACACGAAATCCGAAAGACAGACTACAGATGACCGTATCTTCCGACCCGGAGATAGGCAAACATGCAGTCACTCATTATAGTACTATTGAACGTTTCGGTTACACTACTTTAGTGGAGTGTCGTTTGGAAACAGGCCGTACTCACCAGATTCGTGTTCACATGAAATATATCGGGCATCCACTATTCAACGATGAACGTTATGGCGGCGATATAATTTTAAAAGGTACCACTTATAGTAAGTACCATCATTTCATTGAGAATTGTTTTGAGATATGTCCACGTCAAGCTCTTCATGCCAAGACTCTCGGTTTCGTTCATCCAAAAACCGGAAAAGAGATGTTCTTTACTTCGGAACTGCCTGCTGACATGGCCGGATTACTGGATAAATGGAGAATATATGTTAGTTCAAGAAATCTTTGATAAAAAATAATAGACAAAATGAAACGTAAGATAGCCGTTGTAGCAGGAGGAGATTCCGGAGAGAATGCTGTCTCTATGAGAAGTGCCGCTACAGTTTTCGAGAATATTGATAAAGATAAGTATGAGCCGTATATTCTGGAAATTGAAGGTAAACGTTGGGAGGTGAGTCTTCCTGATGGAAGTAAAGCTCCGGTTGACCTGAACGATTTCAGTTTCACGGTAAATGGAAACAAAACTGTTTTTGAATATGCCTATATCATTATTCATGGTACCCCCGGCGAGAATGGTATTCTGGAGGGTTATCTAAAACTTATGCGGATCCCGTTTTCCACATGTGACGTGCTTGCCTCTGCTTTGACATTCAACAAATTCATGTTAAATCAGTTGTTGAAAAGCTTCGGCGTACGTGTAGCCGATTCCATACTGCTTCGTAAAGGTCACACCATAAGCAGTGATGAGATAGTCGAAAAGTTGGGATTACCCTGTTTCATTAAACCTACCGACGGAGGGTCAAGTTTCGGAACCACCAAAGTCACAGAGAAGTCACAAATAGAGAAAGCATTAAAAGACGCTTTTGATTTAAATGACGAGATCATTATTGAATCATTCCTAGAGGGTACTGAAGTCACTAACGGATATTACCGAACGAAGTCTCATGAAGTATTTCTGCCCGTTACTGAAGTGGTTCCTAAGAGAGATTTCTTTGATTTTGATGCCAAATACAACGGACAGGTTGAAGAGATTACACCTGCTAGAATCTCCGATGACTTGAGAGATAGGATTCAGAAACTGACAGGTGCAATATACGACATAGTAGGATGCAAGGGAATTGTACGTAACGACTATATCATCACTGAGGGTGGAAAGATCAATCTGCTTGAGGTCAATACAACTCCGGGAATGACAGCCACCAGTTTTATTCCTCAACAGATACGTGCCGCCGGGTTGAATCTTACAGATGTTCTCACAGAAATAATAGAAGACAGTTTTAATTAAATAGTTTCATTATGCAGATTCCGTCTGAATTCGAATCTATCCGTTGCTTTGAAGATGAAGAGATTAAGACATCACTGAAAGCTTTATTTGCAGATAAATCTTTCCGTTCAATACTCCGTAAAGAGTTTAAGGTTGTACCCATATGGTTACTATACTTATATAGCAAACGGTTCAATAGTGTTGAACAGATTCAGAGGCAATTAGTGGTTCCTATTATCAAACGTATTCTCAAAAAAGCCAGCGACGGAATTTCATCGGATTTTTCAGCAGTACCGGAAGACAAGCAGGATGTTATCTATCTTTCAAATCACAGAGATATTGTTCTTGACTCTGCTCTTTTGGACTATTTATTGTTGTCATTTAATAAAAAAAGCGTTGAAATAGGTATAGGTGACAATCTATTGATACATCCATGGATAGAGACCTTGGTCAGACTGAACAGAAGCTTTATCGTAAAACGTTCGGTAACTGCAACCGAACTATTGAGATCTTCCATGACTCTTTCAGCATATATGCGTTTTGTGATTCAGGAGAAAAAGTCTCCAATTTGGCTGGCGCAAAGGGAAGGACGGGCCAAAGATTCAGACGATAGGACTCAAAAGAGTGTACTCAAAATGTTGACCATGTCGGGTGAAGGAAGCACGATCCAACGTCTCCAGTCATTGAATATAGTACCGCTGACAATAAGTTACGAGTATGATCCTTGCGACTATCTGAAAGCACGTGAATTCCAACAAAAACGAGATAATCCCGACTTCAAAAAGAGCAAACAGGATGATCTGATAAATATGAAGACCGGAATATTCGGATACAAAGGAAATATTAATTTTCATGCCTCTCCGTTATTGAATGACGCTTTATCCGAATTGGACGAGTCACAGCCGCGCAATCAGTTGTTAGATCAAATCACGTCAATAATAGACGACAATATCTTCAAAGGTTACAGAATATTTCCGGGCAATTACGTTGCCTTGGATCTGTTTAACGGTGACAGCCGACAATCTAATCACTATTCTGCAGAAGAGAAAAAGACCTTTGAGAATTATTTAGAGTCTCAACTTGCCAAAATCGTACTCCCTTCTCCGGATTGGGCCTTCTTGCGCGAAAAGATGCTTCTTATGTACGCCAACCCTCTTATAAATCAACTAAGTGTATTTAAAGATGGAAAAGAATAAGAATCGCAAACTAGGTATTCCAATGGCATTTTCTTATGTTATAATAGGATTATTATGCTCATGCGATATATTGTCTGAAGAAGATGGTGAATATGTAAGTCCTTACATCTCCGAGCTAGCAACAGTTTGGACTGATTCAAAAGGAAATCTCTCATTACTACAAAATGATAAAGACGAAAGATTTATCATTTCTGACACAGCTACAGCCAACAGATATTTCATCTCAGCCTCTCCTACTTCTAAGAAGTTGGAGCCCGACTTATCATATCGCATGCTCTGTTATTATGAGAAAAACAATAACATGGCTCAGATCTTAGGAATGAATTACGTAATATCAAAAAAAGCCACACCTACTTCAGAACTCGCAGGAAGAAGTATTATCCAAGATCCTGTTGAGATTCAAAGTATATGGATAAGTGGAGGGTATCTGAACATTTATGTAAGAATTAACATCTTTGACAAACAGCACGAATTGTTCTCAATTAAACATTCGGATTCGCCTAAAACAATATTCAGTTTATATCATGACTCTCATGACGATGACTACGGATATTTCAGAAACGCTTGCTTGTCCATTCCTTTATCCGATTATAACTTGAATAAAGGAGATACTGTTTTCTTCAATTGCAAAGGTTACAAGAACGACTATAGCTACTCTCTGGTTTATTAGAGAACTATGGAGAAGAGATATTAGGAAGAGAGACTTTCCAATAGTCTCTTAAGTACTACCGTTGCCGATATCTCTCGATTGGCTGCTTCAGGAATAACTAGTGAGCGTGGCCCTTCAATCACATCGTCTGTAACAATCATATTTCTACGAACCGGCAGACAGTGCATGAAACGAGCATCATTTGTGACTGCCATCTGACGTTCACCAATAGTCCAACTTCTATCCGAGCATAATATTTCTCCATAATGAGCATCGCTAGGTGCTGACCAGTTCTTGCCGTAAACGAAATCAGCGCCTTCAAAGGCTTTCATCTGATCATACTCAATACGGGCCCCTGCGGTAAAACTCTCCTCCAGTTCATATCCTTTCGGGTGTGTGATCACAACCTCATATCCTGCAGCAACCATCCATTGAGCAAAAGAGTTTGGAACAGCCTGTGGCAAAGCCTTTGGATGTGGAGCCCAGCTCATAACAACCTTTGGACGATTCACCGTCTTATGTTCCTCAATGGTAATCAAGTCGGCAAAACTCTGAAGAGGATGGCCGGTTGCGGCCTCCATTGAAAAGACTGGACGACCCGAGTATTTAATAAACTGATTAATTACCTTTTCGCTGTAATCATCAGCTTTATTCTGTAAGCCGGCAAATGAACGTACACCTATTATGTCACAATAGCATCCCATAACCGGAATAGCCTCAAGCAGATGCTCGGACTTGTCACCATCCATAATGACGCCACGCTCGGTCTCAAGTTTCCAGGCACCCTGATTGACATCCAGAACAATCACATTCATACCCAAGTTGACAGCTGCTTTCTGGGTACTAAGACGTGTTCTGAGGCTGTTATTGAAAAACACAAGAAGAGCGGTCTTGTTACGGCCCATTTCTACATATTTGTAACGATCTTTCTTAATCTCAAGGGCCTCCTGCAATGCAAGATGCAAATCACCCAAATCTTTCACACTCGTAAAATATCTCATATCTCTCAATAATTATCCGTTCCTAACTTGACCATCTCCGTCGATGAGCCATTTATATGTAGTAATCTCTCCTAGCCCCATAGGACCGCGAGCATGCAATTTCTGTGTGCTGATACCTATCTCGGCCCCCAACCCAAACTGAGCTCCGTCAGTAAATGCAGTCGATACATTTACATAAACGCAGGCCGCATCAACACATTGTTGGAAAGAACGTGCAGTAGCATCATTCTCCGTTATTATACATTCACTGTGATTTGATGAATATTTTCTAATATGGAGCAACGCATCATTAAACGAATCTACAGTCTTGATGGACATTCTGTAATCCAAAAACTCTTTCCCGAAACTATCTGTTGTAGCAACTTCCAATAATGCCGATGGGTACTTACCCTTCAAAGTCTCGTAGGATCTCTCATCAGCTTCTATCGCCACGTTCTTTTCTGCCAATTTAGCGCATATAAAAGGTAAATCCGTCAAACGTGTCGAATTTATAATAAGCGAGTCCAATGCGTTACATACGCTTACTCTGCGTGTTTTCGCATTGAAAACAATATCCGCACCTTTGTTGACATCTCCTTCTGCATCGAAGTATGTATGACATACACCGGCTCCGGTCTCAATGACAGGAACGAGAGCTTGTTCACGAACAGCCTTTATCAGTCTTGCACTGCCGCGCGGAATTATCAAATCCACCTTTCCTACGGCACGCATCAGCTCTTCAGCAGCCTCATGACCTGCAGGCAACAGTTCAACCACACGATTATCGATACCACACTTATCTAAAACACGATGAATAAGGCTTACAATACTCCTGTTTGAGGAATCAGCATCACTTCCACCCTTCAAAACGCAAGCGTTACGAGATTTCAGACAGAGAGAGAAAACATCAAAACTGACATTTGGACGGGCCTCATAGATAATGCCGATTACACCGAAAGGCACACGCACTCTACGCAGTTTCATCCCATTTGGACGAACACTTTCATCAATCAACTCTCCAACGGGGCAAGGCAACTGAGCAACCTTTCGCATATCGGACGCAATACCTTCCAAACGTTCACGAGTCAATTTCAGTCTGTCGTAAAGAGGGTTGGACTTGTCCATCTTTGAAAGATCGACATCATTGGCAGCGAGCAACTCATCTGCCTCACTTACTATGGAATCAGCAACCATATTCAGCGCGCCGACCACCTGCTCTTCTTTGAGTAAAGGCAGGCTATATGAAGCCTCACGCAGGCCATCCAAAATATTATCTATCATTTTTCTTACGGGTTGAAAGAAAACGTGTACATCTGCACTCTTCCGGATTTTGCAACACGTCAAGCAAAACATTCTGACGATAACCGTTAGCTATTCTAACCTCTATGCCATCGCGTGCTACTCCTTTAGCGGTTTTCATCTTTGTCATCATGCCGCCTCTTCCGAATTGTGATTTGCTTTGACTTACGCACTGAGAGAAATCGTCATCAATATAAACCTCTCTTATCAATTCGGATGACGGATCATCAGGACTTCCGGTAAATACACCATCCACATTGCTCAGGATTATCAGCAAATCCGCCTTTAACATCCTGGCGACCAGCCCTGACAACTCATCATTGTCTGTAAACATCAATCCTTTGATGGAAACCACATCGTTCTCATTTATCACAGGTACTATACCATTCTTCAACATTGCACTCATACAACGTTTCTGATTTACCATGAGAGAACGGTTAATAAAATTCTCACGTGTAGTAAGTATCTGACCTACTGTAATATCATATTCCTTAAACAGATCATAATAGTAGTCAATCAGTTTCACCTGACCCACAGCTGCATATAATTGTTTACTGGTAGCATCCTCACTCTGCAGATTAGGTAGAACACCTCTTCCTGAAGCTACTGCTCCGGATGATATCAACAGCACCTCAATACCCATACGGTGCATCTCTGCAATCTGATCTACTATTGCAGCCATTCTGGAAATATTCAATTTCCCGTCAGGACGTGTCAAAACATTACTGCCTACCTTGACAGCAATTCTTTTAGGCATTTTCATCTTTATCCTCAATAATCTTTCTTGCAACCTCTTCGTCTTCAGGATTAACTAAAACAGATACCGGACCTGATACAACCGAATAGGTAGACAATAATACACTCATGGAATTGTTCAATATCATAGATTGAACACCTTCCGATTCAAGTTTTCCTTTAATAATTTCCGCTTCAAAGGGATCTCCCTTAAAGACGCATATCAGATTCTCATTATCTTTCATATGGAGAGAATTTATGTTTAACTAACTGATCATTATCGAACTATCTCAGAAACTTACTTCACCTTGATACGACAGACAAACGGTAACAACGTTAACCAATTTCAATTGATTCTATCGAATATTGCTTACCTTCTCTTTAAGAAGCAAAGATAAAGATTTTATTTTAGGAAAAATCTCCTTTATTCTTAGGATATTTCCCGATATAGGGTAATTTATACTATTTAGTTTTGTTATATAAATAAGAATAAAATTCTGATGATATGAAAAAGTTAATATTATTATTGATCCTGTCATTAGTATTGCCGATGACAATAACAGCTCGAATGTTTTTTTTACCTTTGCCACGTTATGAAAAGTAATCTGTTAATATTAGCCATATCAATATTCTGTACTCTACCATTGAGCGCAAAAAACAATAAGGAGCAGACACCTGAATCCGCACCTATTGATACTCTTTTTTTTGAGGACGGCTCACGTTATATCGGATACATTACCGATTCTCTTTTCAACGGCTATGGCATGATGCTTTATTCTGACAGCACTTATTACGAAGGAGAATGGAAAGACGGACTGTGGAACGGATACGGTTTTCTCAGATTTCCCGGTGGTGACACATACAAAGGTGCATTTGTCAATCACAAGATGGAAGGTTCTGGAGTATATTCCTATTCTAACGGAGCAAAATATGAAGGTAACTGGAAAAATAACATGTTCGATGGCGTAGGAACATTAAAATATTCGGACGGTGGATATTATTCCGGTGAATGGAAAGAAGACCAACGTCATGGAATGGGTGTAATGTATTCCGTGCCCGATAGTGCCTTGTATTCCGGAATCTTCGAGAATGACATTTTAATTGAAAATCAGGAAATAAGTAATCAGACAATTAGTGAGGATGACAACTCACAGAATAAATTTCAATACTACACCAAAGACAATGTCAGCGTTACATACGGCTATGGCGGCTTAATGAGTCTTTCATATTCTTGCGATAATAAAAAAAGTTTTTGGGGTGGTACAATAAGTATAAATGCAAAAAAATACCGTCGAGGCGAAAGCGCAAAATACTACGATGAAGATGGTAAACTTGTAGTCTTGGCCGGATGGGCTGAGTATGAGGATGACGAGATAAGCGAGGGCAAATATACCATTGCAAACTTTATGGTAAACAGAGGATGGAATATCACAGACAATTGGGACTTTGGACTATCTGCCGGATTTGGTATTAACCAAAAATACAAAAACTGCCAGTCAAGAGGTCTTGAAGATAGCTGCACGGAATTTGATGTCGGAGAATTATACTATAAGACCAGGTTTGGAGGGCTGCGTTTCTCATATGGGATTTTCACAAGGTCCTATATTCCATACAAAGACAACATGGATTTCCTAATCAATCTTGGTATAGGCAACATCGAAGGTGTAAACTTCGGCATGGGTCTCCGTTTCTAAAAACCGGTCTCCTAATGCATCATAAATTAATATTCTCGGCAATAGAGGGTACAGACTCAATACCACTTAAATAACTTCATACCTATAACAAAACAGATGAGCCCGAGAGCGGATAATATAAAGGTCGGATAAATAATTTCAAGCCATCCGGCTCCTTCATTGAATATACTCCTGATTCCATCGGTTAGCGCGGTCAGAGGAAGCAACTTAATTGTACCGATACTCCATTCAGGGAAATTATGATAGCTAAAGAAAATACCGGATAACAACATCATAGGCATTTGTACAGCATTAATCCATCCGGTGCCGACCTCCGTTTTTGTGGTATGGGATGCAATCAGGATGGCGATTCCGGTGAAAGCAATATTTCCGGCCAGAAACAAAACAATCAGTGCGCCTATATTTCCTTGAATTCGAATATCGAATATCAACCAGGCAAAAAACAATAGGATCAGAGACTCTATTACATTCATGAGAATGCGGACAAACATCAATGCGAATAAAAAGTATGATTTTTTCATTGGGGTTGCAACCATTCTTCTTAGCAATTTCTGCGATCTTCGCTCAATGATTGTATAACTAATGCCCCACATAATAGAGCTCATCAATCCAAAAGCAATAAGTCCCGGAATTAGAAAGTCAATATAGCGAACACCCATTAATGTCAATGGTTCTATATCTGTGCTTTCCGTATTCATATTCGAAACAGGTGATTTAATCAAGGCCAAAAGCCTCATATATGCCAATTGAGACTGAGAATTGAGTGGATCGAAATGATAAGTGGCTTTTCCCAATGAGTCCGTAACAATCACATCTGCTTCACCTCTCTTTAACGATATGATGGCGGAATTCCAATCGCTTTTTGAGAATCGGAATTCAACATTACCCAGCGTTTTATTACTTACTTTCCAACTTTGGATGCTTTCTACTTTTTTCTCTGATTTAGTCCCAAAGATATTAAGAAGAGAATCTAACTCTGTTTTATTCTTTTCAACGCGAACAATATTAAATTTTGATTCAGGTTGTTGCGTAAAAGCCAATCCTAATCCAATGGAAATAAGTACAGGAAAAATCATACCCCAAAAAAGGACCGCCGGTTCACGGATTGTCAATAAAAACTGGGTTTTAAAGAGTTGGTATAATTGATTACTTTTTATCGATTTCATTATTAAGATAATTGGATGTGTATATATATTTTATAGTGTAACGCTTTCGCTTTCTCGAAGAGTTTTTCCTGTAAGGTTGATGAATAATTCGTCGAGGTTACGGGATTTTTCATCCAATAAATCTTCCAGTTTTCCTTCTTTTAAAATTTTTCCTTCATCAATAATGATAATCCGGTCACAAAGCGATTCCGCTTCTTCCATATAATGTGTTGTGAGAATTAGGGTGGTTTCTCCTCCATCCTTCAATTCCTTTAGAATATTCCAAAGGTCGAGTCTTGAGTGTGGATCGAGTCCCGTAGTCGGTTCATCAAGGAAAAGGATTTGCGGAGTATTTAATAATGCTACTCCTAAAGCAAGTCTTTGCTGTTGTCCTCCGGAGAGTGTTCCTACCATCGATTTTCGTTTACTCTCCATGCCGGTCAATTCAATAATTTCATTTGCTCGCTTTTTGTCGAGTCGAAAGAAACTGGCAAACAAGCATAAAGTCTCAAAAACAGTAAGCTTATCGGAAAAACGTGTTTCTTGCAATGATAGACCGATAATTGACCGAAGTTCTTTCTCGTTCCTTTGCCAATTTTTACCCTGTATCAGAATTTCTCCCGCATCCGGTTTTTTTAATCCTTCCATCATCTCTACCATTGTGGTCTTTCCGGCACCGTTAGGGCCAAGTAGAGCCATAAATTCCCCCGGTTGTATTGCGAAAGAAATACCTCTTACTGCATGTACATCCTTAAATGATTTATATACGTCTTTTACTTCTATCTGATACATAATGCATTAATCTTCTTACCGATTCTTTATTGGGCGGTAAAAGTAACAACGAATTTCATTACTACAAAGTTCTGATATCATTGTTTATGAAATATTGCAATAGAAGTATTAAGATAAAGATATTAGAAGTAATTCAGCAAACTACTTCTTTATTTATACGTACAAAAAATGCTATTAGACCTCGGAAAATAAATATGTGTGACCAAAAAATCCATTTTCGGTCACACATAAAAACCTCAATATTACACTAAGTGTGCGATATTCTCCTCACGATCACCAGGTAGCATATCGATCCATGTCCGAAGGACTGCGACCGAAGGGAGCATGCATAGTTGTGTCCGATAGGACACTGAGTAAGGAGGTGAAATACCGGTAGTGAACTTCCGTAGAATCTACACCAGATGAGC